>NZ_AWFE01000059.1:0-90310 GCF_003263315.1 Hyphomonas sp. GM-8P | reverse complement strand
ACCACATGCATGCCGGCATGATGCAGGTCGTTTCCGTCCTGCCGTCCACGGACAAGACGCCGATGGATCATGAGCACATGGACCATGAAATGATGGGCCATGACATGCCCATGGAGCACGAAATGCCGATGGATCATGACATGATGGATCATTCTGCCATGGGCCATGACAAGCACGGGGAGATGAAGTGATGCAGAGGACGCTCCTTTCCGCATTCGCCGCGCTCGCCTTTGCTGCCGGCGCTTCGGCCCAGACGCATGACCATCACAGCACCTCTCCGGAGGAAAAGCCCTGGTCGCAGGCCGACGCCTATTTCGACCCGGCCGAAATGGACGCGGCCCGCGCGCATGTGCAGGCCCATTCCGGCGGCTCGCCATTTGCCATGGTCCGGTTTGACCGGCTGGAAGCTCAGTCGTCTGACGGGGAAACCACCGGTGTCTGGGATGCCGACGCCTGGTATGGCGGCGACATCAACAAGATCTGGCTGAAAACCGAGGGAGAGTATTCCTTCGAGGAAAACGACCTGGAAGAAGCCGAAGTCCAGCTGCTCTGGTCCCGCGCGATATCGCGCTACTTCGACCTTCAGACCGGTGTACGCTACGATTTCGAACCAAAGGGACAGGCCCATGCCGTACTGGGCGTCCAGGGGCTCGCCCCCTACTGGTTCGAAGTGGACGGCGCCGCCTTCCTGAGCGAGTCAGGCGACCTGACCGCCAGCTTCGAAGCCGAATACGAACTCCTGCTGACCAATCGGCTGATCCTCCAGCCCCGGCTGGAGGTGAATTTCTCGGCACAGGACATTCCGGAACGGGAGCTTGGCTCAGGCCTGACCGATCTGCAGGCCGGTTTGCGCCTGCGTTACGAAATCCGCCGGGAATTCGCCCCCTATATCGGCGTCGAATACCAGAGCGCCTTCGGCGGAACAGCAGACCGGATCGAAGCCAGCGGCGGGGACGCCGACGACACACGCTTCGTCATCGGCGTCCGAACCTGGTACTGACTCGGCCATTCCAGGCCGATCCCACAACGCAGAACCCTTTGATTCCCTTGAATTAAAGGGTTCTGCATCGCCTATGGCATGAGTCTTGTTGTGCAATGCAGCATAGAGGCGTACTGTCCAAGTCAGAAAAGGGATACAGGACTGATGGAATATTGGCTCATGCCTTGGCGCGCGACGCTGTCTGTTGCCGCTGCCACGCTCGAAACCACGCTGGTCATGCAGAAAAGCCTCGCCGGCCTGACAGGAGTGGGCGGCCTTGAGACAATGGACGAGAACCGCCTGCGCGATGCCTTCCATGCCGCCGCCGACGTGAACCTGCGCCGCTGGGGCGATACAGCTGAAATGCTGCAGAACCTGCCGGGCTGGTACCGGGACCTCGGCCGCATGCCGGGCGACCTGATGACTGACTGGTTCGACGCGCATCACCGGTCGGCGACAGCAGACTGATCGGGCCGTCCTAGGCTTCGTCCGGCTTGCGGCGCATCGCCGGCAGCCAGACCCCGAAGGCTGACCCCTTCTCCATCACCGTTTCCACCGCCATGCCGCCGCGATGGTGCGCCATGATGTGTTTCACGATGGCAAGCCCCAGTCCGGTGCCGGTGATCTTGCCGCCCCGGCTCTGGTCCGTCCGGTAAAAGCGCTCGCCCAGACGCGGCAGGTGCTGGCGTTCGATCCCCGGGCCCTCGTCTTCCACCCTGACCCAGATCGCCGGTTCGCCCGGCCCCGGCCGGTTGACCGACTGCAACAGCGTCATCCGCTCACTGTCGTCCCAGGCCTGCCCGGCTTTCGCACGCGCCTCGACCGTGTCGGCGGCGAAGCCGTAAGTGACCCGCACCTTGCCATCCTTGCGGCAGTATTTGATCGCGTTGGAAATCAGGTTCTCGACCACCTGGATCAGCTCGTCCCGGTTACCGATAACGGGCAGCGGCGTGTCGATGCCAGAGACTTCCAGATGGACATTGCGTTCATCGGCGAGACCTTCCAGCGCGGCCGCACCTGAGGCCATCACGTCCTGCATGTCGACCTGGTCGCGCGGCGCGACCTGTTCGGAAGACTCGATGCGCGACAGGGACAAGAGGTCTGAAATCAGGCGGGACATGCGCTCGGACTCGACCGCCATGATGTCCAGAAACCGGCCCCAGCTATCCGGATCATCCTTTGCCGGGCCGCGCATGGTTTCGATGAAACCCGACAGTGCCGTCAGCGGCGTGCGCAGTTCGTGGCTGGCATTGGCGATGAAATCGGACCGTGCCCGGGCGGCCCGGCGCAGCGGCGTCAGGTCTTCCAGCACGATCAGCACGCGGCCACCATCCAGCGGACGTGAGACATGCGCGCGCCAGGTTTCGTTCGGGCCGGCATCGACTTCCACGGCCAATGGCGCGTCAACCCTGGTGTGAATGGCCTTGTCGATCGCAGACAGCAGGGCCGGTGACCGGATGACCGTCGACGCACGCGGCCGGACCCGGTTGTCGAGACGCAGAATGTCTTCCGCCTCGGCATTGAAAGCCACGATCCGCTCGTCCAGATCGATTTCAAATGCGGGCAGCGGCAGCGCCTTGAGCGGAATGGATGCCGCCGAAGGTCCGGGCACGATACTGTCCGCTGCGCCATCCGTCACAGACGACGCCGGCAGGACCGTTGCCGAGCCAACATAATAGGCCCAGGCCACCGCTCCGGCTGCGATCAGGGCGGCGGCTGCCTCGATGAAACCGATGGACCCTGTCGCGAGCAGCAGGACCAGCACGGCCGCGAAACACGATATGAGCACGACAAAGTCACGGACACGCAACGTGGTTGCACGCCGTACGCCGCGTTCGGCGCCCTTCTGGGGGGGTGTAGCCAGCGCTTCAGTCATGCGGTTTCCCTGTGGGATCCCTTCCACACACACGTAGGTTTTAGGCGCTATCGCGACAGCGCGAAGATGCCAAGCCCCGCATCCGTACAAGCCTTCCCCAAAGTAAGCCCTTTACCTGCATGTAATTATTGAAAATCGATAATTTCTCGTTGACAGTCGAATAGAGCGCGCGTAATTCGCTGCATATACAGACAGGAGCAATGCCTAAGGCATGAAACGATCAATCCTCTTCGCGGGCACGGCATTTCTTGCAGCGTGCGCCTCTTCTCCGGCAAATCTTGGCGGTCTGGCAGGCGAACGCGTTGATTTCTTTGCGCAAGCACCCGATGCACCCGCCGAATGGATGGCAAGCGGTGTCACTGGAAAGGCGCCCAAAGGCGACTGGCTGAGTCAGTTCAACGACCCGGTGATGCTGTCGCTGGTGTCAGAAGCGCTCGAGAACAATCCGAGCCTGAAATCCCGCGCGGCCACGATGCGCGCCGCTGAAGCGGCCACCCGAACAGCACGCTCGGCTGGCCGGCCGAGCCTCGATGCTTCGGTGTCTGCCGGCGCCACGTCGACCGGCGTGAAGACGGCAACCGGCACTGACCGGATCGACAGCGAAATCTATGGTGTCGGGCTCGACGCCAGCTGGGAGCTGGACCTGTGGGGGCCGCATCGGCGCATCCGTGAACGCAGCAGAGGCAGACTATGCCGCGTCCGAGGCCGATCTGGCCGCAGCGGAACTGTCGCTGGCGGCCCAGACGGCCATCGCCTGGATCAACCTGAACGAGGCAATGGCCCAGGAACGCGTGGCCGAACTGACTTATGATGCGCGCGACCGCGTGCGCCTGCTGACCGAGCGCCGCTTCCAGCGCGGCCTGGTTGATGCGCTCGACGTGCGGACCGCCCGCTCGGCCCTGGCGAATGCGGAAGCCGCGATCGCAACGCGTCGCCAGATTACCGGCGAAGCTGCCCGCCGGCTCGAAATCCTGCTCGGCCGTTATCCGGCCGCCGAGATTGCCGCGTCAGCTGAACTGCCCGCCCTCGGCCCACTGCAGCCGGAAGGCAACCCTGCCCTTCTGCTGTCGCGCCGGCCGGACATCGCAGCGTCCGAAGCCCGGATCGAAGCCGCCGGCATGCGTGCCGAGACCGCCCGGCTGGCCATGCTGCCGTCCTTCGTCCTGTCGGCCAGCGCATCGACCAGCGAAAGCGACCTCGCCGACGCGTTCGACCCGGAACTGATCGCAGCCCGCCTCGTCGCGAACCTCATTGCGCCGATCTTCAAAGGCGGACGCCTCGATGCCCAGCGTGATGCTGCCGTGGCGCAGGCAGAAGCCGCTGTCGCCAACTATGCCAGCGCCGCGCTGTCGGCCTGGGGCGAAGTCGAAAATGCCGTCGCAGCGGACATGTATCTTGCCGATCAGGAAGAAGCCCAGGCCCGGGCACTGGAAGAAGCCCGGCTGGCCGAAGACCTTGCCCTTCGCAAGTACACGACCAGCGGTACACTGACGATCTTCAACCTGATCGACGCCCAGACCCGGCGATTGACCGCAGAGAGCCAGCTGATCTCTGTTCGCGCCAGCCGCGCCACCAACCGTATTTCCTACCACATCGCCCTCGGCGGTGGCCTCCCGGTCCAGACCGCCACGACCGAAACGACGCCCACCGAAGCCGCCGCAGAATAAGCCCCAGGAGTTCCATCCATGGCCCGTATCATCGCCATCGCTGCCCCCATCGCAATCATTGCCGTCCTTGGCGTCGGCGGAACCGTCGTCCTGCAGAACCTCAAGCCGGAACCCGAGAAGGCTGAAGAGGCGCGCATCGGTCTCAATGTCTTTGCCGAAAAGGTTCGCCGCGGCGATCTTGAAATCACGGTCGAAGCGCAGGGCGAAGTGCGCCCGCGCCGCGAAATCGTGGTGGCCCCGCAGATCTCCGGACGTATCGCCTATGTCTCGCCTGACTTCATCGATGGCGGCTTCATCAAGCAGGGCCAGCTGCTGGTTCGTGTCGAAGCGGCTGACTATGAACTGGCCGTGGTGCGCGCCCGTTCCGGCGTGGCCTCTGCCGAGCAGGGCCTGACCCGTGAAATCGCAGAAGCCGAGCTGGCGCAGCAGGATATCGAGGACCTCGGCATTTCCGATGTCTCCCCGCTGGCCCGCCGCGAACCGCAACTGGCCCAGGCTCGTGCCGCCCTCGACGCAGCCAAGGCACAGCTGAAGGATGCCGAGCTCGCGCTGGAACGCACTGCGGTCTACGCCCCCTTCGCCGGCCGGGTGTGGGAACGCGATGTCGATATCGGCCAGGTCGTCGCCACCGGCCAGTCGCTGGGACGCATTTTCGCCAATGACGTCGTCGAAGTTTCACTGCCGCTGGACGACGAGGAAATGGGCCGCCTCGGCCTACCGCTCGCCTTCGCCGCAAGCGACCAGCAGCCCGGACCGAAGGTCGACTTCTCGGCCACGGTCGGCGGTGTCGAAAGGCACTGGACCGGCGAAGTCGTCCGGACGGCTGCCGCGGTCAATTCCCAGACCCGCCAGATCAACGTGATCGCCGAACTGAAAGACCCGTATGGCAAAGGTGCCGATGGCGGTGCGCCGATGGCGCCCGGCCTGTTCGTCAATGCCGTGATCCACGGCGACACCATACCGGACGTCCTGATTGCGCCGCGCGCCTCCCTGCGCGGGGGCGACCGGATTTTCATTGGTGATACCAAAAAGGGCACGCTGTCGATCCGCACGGTCGACCTGATCTACTCAGATCCGCACGGCGCCTATGTCCGCACCGGCATCGACGCGGGGGAGTTCGCCATCACGTCCCCGATCCAGGCTGCCTTTGACGGCATGAACATTACCGTGATGGAGCGTCTGCCAGACGGCACCATCAAGACCTACGAACCGGTGGAAGACACGCCGGACGGGGAAGAAGTTGAGGAAACAGCCATGCGCCTGACCAGCGCCAAAGGAGCCTCCGAATGAACGGGATCGTCGCCTGGTTCGCCCGCAATGCCGTTGCCGCGAACCTTCTCATGATCGTCTGTTTCGTCGGGGGTGTCTTCGGATACACCGCGATGGAACGGGAAATGTTCCCGGTCGGAACGTTTAACGGCGCAACCGTTTCGATGGCCTGGCCTGGCGCTTCGCCGCAGGACATCGAAGAGCAGATCGTGACGCGGATCGAGGAAGCCGTGGCCGACCTCGACGGCGTGAAGCGTATTACGTCGACGTCTTCTGAAGGGTTCGGTTCGGTCAATATCGAAGGCCAGAACGACATCGACATGATGCAGTTTCTGGACGAAGTGAAGCTTCGGGTCGACCAGATCAATAACCTGCCGCAAGCCGCCTTCCAGCCACAGGTGCGGCGCTGGGAACAGCGCGACCAGTTCATGGGGCTCGCTGTTCACGGCAAGGTCGATGGCCGGGAGCTGAAACGCCTCGGCGACCGGGTACGCGATGACATTGCCCAACTGCCCGGCGGCGAGCTTGCCGAACTGCAGGGTACACTGGACGAACAGGTGAACATTGAGGTCACCGAGGAATCCCTGCGCCGTTTCGGCCTCAGCTTCGGCGATGTGGCCAATGCCATCCGGCAGTCTTCGCTGAACTCGTCCGGCGGACGGATCGAATCCTCAACTGGTGACGTTTCGATCACGACCCGCCAGCTGGCAGATACAGCAGACCAATTCAACAATATCATCATCCGCCAGACCACCGAACAAGGCACGGTCCGTGTCGAGGATGTTGCCGAGGTCATCGACGGGTTCGTGTCGGACAAGTTCAGTGCGCTTTATGGCGGTGAACCGACGGCCTTCGTCATGATCCGGGCGCCGGACAAGATGGACGTGGTGAACTACACCCAAGGCTTCCGGGATTATGTGGAACGTGCCAATGACCCCAGAAACGGAATCCTGCCCCAAGGCGTGAAGATCGATATCCTCTGGGACGATTCCGAGGCGTTCAACGACCGCATGCACCTGATCACGTCGTCTGCACTGCAGGGCGCGGTGCTGGTGCTGATCGTGCTTTTGCTGTTCCTCCGCCCGACGGTGGCCCTCTGGGTCACGGTCGGCATCATGACCGCGTTCGGCGGCGGTATCCTGATCCTCCCCTATCTGGGTGTGTCCTGGAACATCCTCTCCACCTTTGCCGTGCTGCTGGTGATCGGGGTGATCGTGGACGATGCCATTGTTGTGGGGGAGAATATTCACAAGGAAGTCGAAAGCGGCCGGCGCGAAGGCCTGGACGCTGCAATTGTCGGAACCCAGATGGTTCTGAAGCCGATCATATTCGGCGTGTTGACCACGATCATTGCCTTCCTTCCCTGGGCATTCCTCAGCGGACCGGAAAGGCAGTTCACGCAACAGATCACCTTCGTGGTTGTGGCCGCCCTCTTCTTCTCCATCGTCGAGTGTATGCTGATCCTGCCGGCGCACCTGTCGCACATGAAGAAGCAGAGCTTCGACGGTGCCAGCGGTGCCTTCATGAAGGTCCAGCGACGGATCGCCGACAGCCTGCTCTGGTTTGCCAACAACATCTACAAGCCGATGCTCGAATTCGCGCTGAAGTTCCGGTACGCGACAACAGCCTTCTTCTTCTGCCTGTTCTACCTGGCCTTCAGCCTGTCCAGCATGAAGTTCGTGCCGTTCCAGTTCATGCCCGAGATTGAGGCTGACCTGATCCAGGTGCAGATCGAAATGCCGGACGGTACGCCATATGAGCGTCTCATCCAGGTCCGCGACCAGCTTCAGGCCGGGATCGAAAAGAGCGAACAGCAAACGAAGGACGAGCATCCCGAAATCAAGGACGGCCTGATCCGGGATGCGTCGGTGATTGCCTATGGCACGAATGTGCGCGCCTTTATCGGCCTCGCTGCCCCTGAAGACCGCCCGGACACGATCCGGTCCAAGGACCTCGCGGAAATCCTGCGGACCAATGTCGGCGAAATCCAGGATGCCGAAGAGATCAATTTCGCCTTCACCTTCAATGACAGTGACACGGGTGTGCGCTTTGCCCTCAGCAACCAGAACCTCGATCATCTGCGCGATGCTGCCGATGTCGTGAAGGCGCAACTGGCGACCTATGCCAATGTCTATGATATCGGCGACAACCTGTCTTCGGCGGCCGACGAGATCCGGATCACCATGAAGCCCGGCGCCGAAACTCTCGGGGTGACGCTGGCCGATGTCTCTCGCCAGCTGCGCCAGGCCTATTATGGTGAGGAAGTCCAGCGCCTGCCTCGTGAGGGCGAAGATGTCCGGGTCATGGTGCGGCTGCCGGAATCGGCACGCGAGAACCTGGACAGCCTGAACTCTCTCCGTGTACGCACGTTGGATGGCCGCGAAATTCCGGTGACACAAGTGGCCGACTTCTCCTACGCCCCCGGCATCAACCGCATTCAGCGGCGCGACCGGATGCGCTCGGTCTATGTCTTTGCCGAAGTGAAGGGCGAAGGCGGCCGCGGAGAAATCATGGCAGACATGGAAGCGAACTTCTGGCCGGAATTCCAGAAACAGTTCCCGGACGTAAAACGCGGCGAGGCCGGCGGCTTCGAGGAAGAAAACCAGTTCATGAACGAAATCGGCCGGCTGACCCTGATCGCCATCGGTGCGATGTACATTCTGCTGGCGATTGCCTTCCGCTCATATGCCCAGCCTGTACTTTTGATGATGGCTCTGCCCTTCGCCTATGCAGGCGCGCTTTTCGGCCTCTGGTTCTTCGACACACCGATGGCACTGTTCTCCTTCTTCGGGATCGCTGCGGCCGCGGGGGTCGTCATCAACGACAACCTTGTGCTGATCGACTATGTCAACAAACGCCGGGAGGAAGGCGCAGGCGCCGTTCAGGCGCTGGTCGACGCTGGCGTGTCGCGCTTCCGCCCAATCCTGCTGACATCGCTGACCACCATGGTCGGGATCCTGCCTCTGCTATCACAGCGGTCCGTACAGGCCCAGTTCCTGAAGCCGATGCTGGTGGCGCTTGGGTCAGCCGTCGGGTTTGCGATCTTTATCTCACTGTTCCTGGTGCCGGCGCTTTATGTCATCGGCGCTGAAGTCAAACGGATCTTCGCCTGGACCTGGGGCGGCCAGCCCTTCCGGCACATTGGCGACGGATACTCCGGTCATGTCACGATCGACGAGGAAGAATTGATCGGCACGAGCGGAGGGAGTGGCAGTCCGCCTATGGCACCGGCGGAATGATTTGCTAACAAACAACCACAGGGCATGCCCCTCGCGCGCTGCGGGGGGCATGGGATTTGAGTAAGGAGAAACTCAGGATGAAACATCTTCTGTTGGGCACAGCAGCCATTGCGTTGCTGGCCGGGTGTACCCCCAAGGCGTCCGCGCCTGCAGAAGGCGACAAGGTCGCTGTCGTAGAAACCACGCCGCCGGTCGCCAATGCGGACGGAAAGTATGAATCCAGCGAAGGCCTTTTGCTCTCGGCTCCGGACTATTGGGGCAGCTGGGGGATCGACCTCAGCGTCCAGGACACCAATGTCAAACCAGGCAATGACTTTTACGCGTGGACCAATGGCAAGTGGCTGGATTCCTTCCAGATCCCGTCAGACCGTTCGCGCTACGGCTCGTTCGACCTGCTGGCTGAGAAGTCCGAACAGCGCGTCCGCAAAATCATCGACGACCTTGCCGCACAAAAGCCGGCCATTGATACGCCGGAAGGCAAGATCGGCGCCTATTACAACGCCTATCTCGACACCGATGCCATCAATGCCGCCGGCCTTGCGCCAGCGCAGCCCTATCTCGACAAGATCAACGCGATTCAATCGCAGGACGACCTCGCGGCCCTGTTTGCGACGCCCGGGTTCAGCGCGCCGATTGGCGGTTTCGTCTTCGCCGACGACAAGGACCCGGACACGAACATCTTCCAGATGCGCATCAGCGGCCTCGGCCTGCCGGATCGCGATTATTATCTGAAGACGGATGACAAGTCGGTAGAGCTTCGCGCCAAATATCTCGACCTGCTCACCTTCATGCTTGAAAAGGCCGGCTATGAAGATGCTGCCGGAGAAGCGCAAAAGGTGCTGGATCTCGAAACTGAGATTGCCAAAACTGATTGGGATCGCGCCCTCGCCCGCAATCCGGAGATCACCTACAACAAGGTGAGCAAGGATGAACTCGTCGCGATGGCAGGCGACTTCCCGCTCGTCCGTGCGCTCGACACGATGGGTATCGGCGGCGAGAGTGAATTCCTCGTTGCAGAAGTTCCGCCCACGCCGGAAGAACTGGAGGCCGCCGGTATCTCCGGTGAAGATGTAGCCAAACTCGGCGGCGGGTTCCCGGCAATGTTCGAAGTTGTCAGCGAAACGCCGCTCGATACCTGGAAAGCCTATCTCACCGCGCACTTCCTGTCGGACTTTGCCAGCGTGCTGCCCAAGGAGATCGATGACGCCGACTTCGCTTTCTACGGCACCGCCCTGCGCGGCCAGCCGGAACAGCGCGAGCGCTGGAAGCGGGCCGTCCAGGCAACCCAAGGCACGCTCGGCGAAGCCATCGGCAAAGTATTTGTCGAGCGCTACTTCCCGCCGGAGAACAAGGCGGCGATGGACGATCTTGTCGCCAACCTCCGCAAGGCCATGGCCGCAAACCTCGAAGACCTCGGCTGGATGAGCGAGGCGACCAAGGTAAAGGCCGAAGCGAAGCTCGACGCCTTCACGCCGAAGATCGGCTATCCGGACGAGTTCGAGACCTATGACACGCTCGTGGTGGGCAACAATGCGCTCGACAACGCCATCGCAGCGCAGAAATGGGCAACCGAGGACAATCTTGCAGATCTCGGCCAGCCCGTGGACCGCACGCGGTGGTTCATGACCCCGCAGACGATCAACGCCTACTACAACCCGTCCTTCAACGAGATCGTGTTCCCGGCTGCCATCCTGCAGCCGCCTTTCTTCAACGTCTCGGCCGACCCGGCCGTGAACTATGGTGCCATCGGCGGCGTCATCGGGCACGAAATGGGTCATGGGTTTGACGACCAGGGCGCCAAGTATAATGGCGAAGGCGTTCTCAAAAACTGGTGGACAGAAGAAGACCTCGCTGCCTTCCGCCAGCTGGGCGATGCCCTGGCCAAGCAGTACTCGTCCTACTGCCCGCTCGACGACGGTGAGACCTGCGTGAACGGCCGTCTGACCCTCGGCGAGAACATCGGCGACCTCGGCGGCCTCTCCCTCGCCTACCGGGCTTACAAGATGTCGCTGAATGGCAAGGAAGCCCCGGTGATCGACGGGCTGACCGGCGACCAGCGCTTCTTCATGGCATGGGCCCAGGTCTGGAGATCGAAGTACCGTGAAGAGGCGACCCGCCAGCAAATGCTGACGGACCCGCACTCTCCGCCCGGCTTCCGCGTCAATGGCGTCGTCCGGAACCTGGACGCATGGTACGATGCGTTCGATATCCAGCCTGAACACGCGCTCTACCTCCCGCCGGAAGAACGCATCCATATCTGGTAATCCGGAATTGAAAATCGTGTGATCTGGAGGCGGCGCTACAGTTAGCGCCGCCTCTTGCATTTGTGCTCAATAGGATATTAAGGGTTTCGGCCCATATTTTGCGACTTGGGTGGAGTTCGTTAGCGATTGGAGCGCTAGACTACGCCATGAGTATGAAACCGCGCCTCTTTGGGACAAAAAAACCTGACGGTCCCGATCTGGGACGGATTCAGCGTACGCTCCAGAACTCGGTGACGTCGATCGCCTCCCGCGCAGATCATCAGAACATGAGCCGCGCCGAACGGGCCAAAGTGTACCGTGAAGCCGCCGTCGCCTACGATTCCGGCTATCGCCGCAAAGGCATCGTCCTGGACTATACGAGCAAAGGTGTTCGTCTGCGCTTCCCGACCAATGAGAGCCTGCCCCCCTCGGTTTATCTCTATGCTGGCGCTGTCGGTCTTGAGGGACCGGCCCGGGTTGTCTGGCAACACGGGTCTGAAGCCGGGCTTGCCCTGCAGGTCTGATCACGGTTTCACGCGCGATCAGGGCTCCCAGATCGGCGGTTCTCCCTGAATTCTGAGTTGCTTTTCGGTACTCTTTTGCCCCTGCCCCAGTTTGCCGCACCTCTTCTGACCTTTTGTCGGGCTTGACGTGCCCCCTTGTCAGGCGCTTTGTGCCATCCGAAGTAAGACAGCACGCAGTTGCAGCAAGGAGACGCACATGGCTGACCAGGATCCGGTCGTAATCGTTGGCATGGCCCGCACCCCGATGGGTGGCCTTCTCGGAGACCTCGCCGGTTTCAGCGCGAATGAGCTTGGCGCCATCGCCGTCGAAGCCGCGGTGAAAGAGGCCGGCCTCGCACCGGGCGACGCCAATGAAATCATTATGGGCAACTGCCTGCCCGCCGGCCAGGGCCAGGCTCCGGCCCGTCAGGCTGGTTTCAAGGCTGGACAGGATAAGGGCCTGGAAGCTGTCACCATCAACAAGATGTGTGGCTCCGGCATGCAGGCCGCTGTGATGGGCCGCAACGCCATTCTCGCCGGCGACGCCGACATCGTGATCGCGGGTGGCATGGAATCCATGACCAACGCCCCGCACCTGATCAATGCCCGCAAGGGCCACAAGTACGGCACGATGGCTGCAGAGGACCACATGGCCCTCGACGGCCTGTCCGATGCCTATTCCAAAGGCCCGATGGGCCTGTTCGCCGACAAGATCGCCGGTGAGTACCAGTTCACCCGCGAACAGCAGGATGCGTACGCCATCGAAACGCTGAAGCGCGCGCAGGAGGCCACGGCATCCGGCAAGTTCAAGCGCGAGATCGCGCCGGTCACCGTGAAGACCCGCAAGGGCGAGACGGTGGTCGACGTCGACCAGCTGCCGCGTGAAGCCAAACCGGAGAAAATCCCGGATCTGCGCCCGGCCTTCTCGAAGGACGGCACCGTGACCGCCGCCAACGCTTCGGCTATCTCCGACGGCGCTGCCGCGCTCGTCCTGATGAAGAAGTCCGAAGCTGAAAAGCGCGGCCTGAAGCCGATCGCCACGATCGTCTCGTCTTCCAGCCACGCCCATGAGCCGGAATACTTCACGACCGCTCCGGTGCCGGCCATGCAGAAGGCGCTCGCCAAGGCAGGCTGGGGCGTCGACGAAGTCGAACTCTGGGAAGTCAACGAAGCCTTTGCGGTTGTTCCGATGATCGCCATGAAGGAACTCGGCATCAGCCACGATAAAGTGAACGTGAACGGCGGCGCTTGCGCCATGGGTCACCCGATCGGTGCGTCCGGCGCCCGCGTGATCGTTACGCTTCTGGCCGCCATGGAAGACCGCGGCGCCAAGAAGGGCGTGGCCTCGCTCTGCATCGGCGGCGGTGAAGGCATCGCCATGTGCCTCGAGCGCGCATAAGCGCCTCGCCTGACGACACAACATGATCTAGATCTGAACGGGCCCGGGATCACTCCCGGGCCCGTTTGCATTCGGAGCCTGAATGAATATCAAACTCGGCGACTTCGACGACCCGCAAATCCGGGAACTCCTGCGCCAGCACCTGCAGGGCATGGCAGAGACGTCTCCGCCCGGCCACAGCTTCGCATTGGATCTGAGCGGCCTGCAGCGGCCGGATGTGACCTTCCTGTCCGTATGGGACGGCGAGATCTTGCTCGCGATCGGCGCGATGAAAGAACTGGCCGCCCATCACGGCGAACTGAAATCCATGCGCACACGGAGAGACAGTCTGCGCCGGGGGGCCGCGACCGCGATGCTGGAAGCACTTCTGGATCTGGCGCGCCAGCGCGGCTACCGGCGGGTCAGCCTGGAAACCGGCTCGGGCGAGGCTTTCGAGCCGGCGCTCGCGCTATACCGCAAGCACGGATTCCGGAGTGGAGACGCTTTTGCCGATTATGTCGGCAGCGACTTCAATCAATTCCTGCATCTCGACCTGGCCTGACCGGCCAGGCGCATTACTTGACGTTTTCGACGAGGTCGAGCGGCAGGGCCGTCGTGCGCTTTGCCACGCGGATCACAATGCGCGACTGCACATCGGAGACGAGCGCCGACCCGAGCAGCTTGTCGCGCAGGAAATTGTCATAGGCATGCATGTCGGTCGTCACGACATGGATCATGTAGTCCACCTGCCCCGTCACCGTCATGACCTCGGTCACTTCCGGCCAGGCAAGCACCATGTCCTCGAACGCCTGAAGGTTCTCCCGGTTCGGCAGGGCGAGCTTCACGCTGGCGATCACTTCGAAATTCAGCCCAAGCGCAAAATTGTCGAGAATCGTGACACGTCCGCGGATGAAACCGGCTTCTTCCATCCGTTTGATCCGGCGCCAGCACGGCGAGGAAGAAAGTCCCACGCGATCGGCGATTTCCGCAACGGAAAGCCCTGCGTCCCGCTGGATGATGTCAAGAATCTTGGCATCAACTGAGTCTATTTCTTGGGCCAATTTTCTAATTTCCTCGCAGATTTGGGCATGATTTGCCCCTATCTACCAAAATTGGCGCAAGAAAGGCAAGCTTTTTCGTGAATTTTGTCGAATAATCTTCCAGTTCCTTGGAGCGGACAGATTACCCATGCATCATCGTGAAGTTACGCTGAACGACAAATACGATCTTGTCGAGGGCAAGGCGTATATGACTGGTATTCAGGCACTGGTCCGCCTGCCTCTTGATCGAAAACGCCTGGATCTGCGCAATAATGTGAACACGGCCGGATTTATATCCGGATATCGTGGGTCTCCCCTTGGTGGTTATGACCAGCAGCTGCGCGCCGCGCAGAAATGGCTGGACGAGCATGACATCAAATTCTGGGAAGGCCTGAACGAAGACCTCGGCGCCACCGCCGTCTGGGGCAGCCAGCAGCTCGGCCTGTTCCCGGGCGCAAAATATGATGGCTTGTTCGGCATCTGGTACGGCAAGGCGCCGGGCGTCGACCGGACGGGCGACGTGTTCAAGCATGCCAATGCCGCAGGCTCGTCCGCACTTGGCGGCGTCCTCGCCATTGTCGGTGACGACCACAATTGCAAATCCTCCACCCTGCCCTCGCAGTCCGAATTCGCGATGATGGACGCCGAGATTCCGGTGCTGAACCCGGCCTCGATCCAGGACGTGCTGGACTATGGCATCCATGGCTGGGAGATGAGCCGCTTCTCCGGCACCTGGGCCGGCATGGTGGCGCTTGCCGATACAATGGATTCCGGCTCTGTCGTCCAGGTCGGCCTCGACCGCTTCACGATCGTCCAACCGGACTTTGCCCTGCCTGAAGAAGGCGTGCATATGCGCCGCGGCGATGCCCCGCTGTTGAAAGAACAGCGCCTGCGGCAGATAAAGATCCCGGCGGCGCAGGCCTATGTTCGCGCGAACCGGCTGGACCATGTGATCCTGCCATCGCCAAAGCCGCGCGTCGGTATCGTCGTGACCGGACAGGCTGCGCGCGACGTGTTCGAGGCGCTTGCCGCGCTCGGTATCGATCCGCAGGAGGCCGGCCGCCTCGGGCTTGCCATTTACAAGGTCGCCATGCCGTGGCCGCTTGAGCCGCAGCGTATCCGCGAGTTCTGCACAGGCCTCGAACGCGTGCTCGTCATCGAGCACAAGCGCCCGCTGATCGAAGACCAGCTGCGCTCGGTCCTCTACCGCCTGCCTGACAATCAACGCCCCTTCATCGAAGGCAAGCATGACCGGGACGGCAATCGCCTCCTGTCCGACATTGCCTCGATCACGATCCCGGAAATGGCCGCTGCCTTGATGGAAGTGATTCCGGAAGGCTGGGACACATCCCGCGCTACTGCCTATTTTGACCGCGTTGGCCGCGCCGGTGAAGCCGCGCGCACCAATGCCTCCCCGACCGTCCGCACCCCGCATTTCTGCTCGGGGTGTCCGCACAACACCTCCACCGTCGTGCCGGAAGGGTCCCGCGCGCTGGCCGGCATTGGCTGCCACTATATGGCGAACTTCATGCCGGACCGCCACACCGACATGACAAGCCAGATGGGCGGCGAAGGCATCGCCTGGGTCGGCCAACACTGGGCGACCGACGAGCCGCATGTTTTCGTCAATCTAGGCGACGGCACCTATTCCCATTCGGGCAGCCTCGCCATCCGCGCCGCCGTCACCTCCGGCGCGAACATGACCTACAAGATCCTCTACAATGACGCCGTCGCCATGACCGGCGGACAGCATGTGGAATCCGGTCAGACCCCGGCCCAGATCGCCCAGCAGGTTCGCGCCGAAGGCGTGCGCACCATCGTTATCGTCACCGAAGACACGACCCGCTACGCGAACGTCAAAGGCCTGCCCGGCGGCGTGAAGATCTATGACCGCGACGATCTGGAAGACGTACAGCTGACCCTGCGCGACACGCCCGGCGTGTCCGTCATCATCTATGACCAGATCTGTGCAACCGAGAAACGCCGCCGTTCCAAGCGCGGCCTGCGCGCCCCGGACCGCACGCGCGTCATTATCAATACCGAGGTCTGCGAAGGCTGCGGGGATTGTTCGGTGAAGTCGAACTGTCTCTCGGTGGAGCCCGTCGAAACCGATCTTGGCCGCAAGCGCCGGATCAATCAGTCCACCTGCAATACGGACCTCTCCTGCCTGAAGGGTTTCTGCCCGAGTTTTGTCACCATCACCGATGGCGAACCGGCCTGGGAAGACCAGGAACGCCCGGCCTTCAGCGCCGACGGCCTGCCCCTGCCCGAAACGCCGAGTCTTGCCCAGCCTTACAACGTGCTGTTCACCGGCGTCGGCGGTACTGGCGTGACGACGGTGGCCGCCGTGCTTGCCATGGCCGCGCATGTGGACGGCCATGCCGCCTCCAGCCTCGACATGACCGGCCTTGCTCAGAAGGGCGGCCCGGTCCTCTCCCACATCCGCTTCGCGCGCGAGCCGGAACAGATCTCGACCGGCCGTGTGCCGCCCGCCAGCGCCGATGTCGTCATCGCCTGCGACCTGGTCGTGGCCGCCGGCGGCGATGCGTTGAACCTGATGGATGCGGACCGCACCGCGGCCTATGCCAACAGCGACGTGACCCCGACCAGCGAGTTCATCCGCAACCGCTCCAAGCGCTTCGAGAGCGATCTTCTCTCTGCCCGCGTCAAGCGGCAGGCAAGCGAGTTCAGCGCCTTCGATGCCGAAGCGCTCGCCGTCGGCTATCTGCATGACGCGATCTACACCAACATGATCATGGCAGGCTTTGCCTGGCAGAAGGGGCGCCTGCCCGTCTCGTTGCGCGCGCTCTACCGCGCCATCCGCCTGAACGGCACCAAGGTCGATGATAACATGGCCGCCTTCAATATCGGTCGGATCGCTGCAGCAGACCCGGACCGCCTGATCCGTCAGCAGGATCCGCGCGGTGATGTACCGGAGCAGACGCTAGAGGAACTGATTGAAGATCGCGCCGCGCGCCTGACGGCCTACCAGAACGCCGCCTATGCAGGCCGCTACCGCGAGATCGTCGAACAGGTACGCAAGGCTGAGAAAGCCGTCAGCCGTGATGAGAAGCTGACCCGTGCCGCGGCCTTCTATGCCTACAAGGTCATGGCCTACAAGGACGAATACGAAGTCGCCCGTCTCTACACGGACGGAAAATTCGCCGAGCAGCTCGCCAGCCAGTTCAAGGGCGGCAAGCTGCGCTTCTGGCTCGCGGCGCCGATGATCGCGAAAAAGGATTCGCACGGCCACCTGCAGAAGAAGCATTTCGGCCAATGGATGATGCTGGGCTTCAAACTGCTGGCGAAGTTCAAGGGCCTGCGCGGTACGCGGTTCGATTTCTTCGGCTATACCGAGGAACGCCAGCATGAGCGCAAGCTGCGCGATGATTATATCGCCGGATTGGCGCGCATCACGTCCGAGCTGACGGAGAAGAACCTCGAGCTGGCCATCGCCATTGCCCGCGTGCCGGATGACATTCGCGGCTTCGGTCATGTGAAGGATGCCGCCTTGCAGGCTGCGAAGGTGACGGAAGCAGAGCTCTGGAAAGGCTGGCCGGAAGGCAAGTTGCCCACAGCAAAAACAACGCTGATCGCCGCAGAATAGTCACGGACTCCCCACAAGAGTGATAGGGTCAACGAAAGACCCTATGGAGGATTCCCATGCGCCGTTCGATTGTTCCCGCGCTCACCGCCTTTGCCGTTCTTGGCGCATGCCAGCAGCCAGCCGCGGCGCCAGAACCGGAAGCGCCTGCGCCGGCGGACACCAGCACCGCGCCTGAAGAGGAGCCGTCGCCCGTGCCTGTTACTGTGCCTCTGGAAGCCACCGCGCCCCTCGCCCAAGGCAATAATCTCTTTGCTTGGTCGCTCTATGACACGCTGGACGGCGAGCCCGGCAACATCTTCGTCTCGCCTGCCTCGATCAGCGAGGCGTTCGCCCTGCTCTATCCCGGCGCGGCGGGGGAAACTGCGTCGCAGATGGCGAGCCTGTTCGGCTATGACGGTGTCCCGGCGGACGCGTTTGCCGCGACCCAGAACGTACTGAACAATGCGGTCGCGGCGGACACGGAGACAACCAAGCTGACCGTGGCGAATGCCGCCTGGCTACGCGAAGGGTCGACCTTTCAGGCGCCTTACCGCGACGCCGTCGAAGGCATTATGAAAGCAAAGGTCGCGCTTGTGGACTTCACCCAGCCGGCCGCTGCCGCAAAGCTGATCAACAGCTGGGTCGAAGACCATACGAACAACAAGATCCAAGATCTGATCCCGCCAAGCGCGATCCGCCCCGGCCTGACCGAACTGATCCTGACCAATGCGGTCTGGTTCAAGGCCGACTGGAAAAGCCCGTTCAAGGCGGAGGCGACACAGGACGGAACGTTCTATTCGCCCTCAGGTGAGATCACCGCGCGCCTGATGAGCCAGACGCTGAAGAAGGCCCGCTACCTGTCCCGCGACGGCTATGCCGCACTCGATCTCGACTATGCCGGAAATGACTATGCCCTCACCGTGATCCTGCCCGATGCGCAGGACGGACTACCGGGCGTTACCTCGGCCATGACGCCGGAGAGCTTCACCACGCTCCTGTCGGACATGGACACCACTGAGGGAAGGCGTGTGCATCTCGTGCTGCCGAAAGTCTCCATCGAAGCCGATTATGAGCTGAACGATCCGCTGATTGCGCTCGGCCTCGGCGATGCCTTCACCGGCGCGGCGAACTTCTCCCGCCTGATCGAAGGGGCCGGCCCCGGCGACCTTGTGATCAGTAAGGTGCTGCACAAGACCTTCCTCGACATTGACGAGAAAGGCACCGAAGCGGCTGCGGCCACGGCGATCGTCATGGAACGCACAGCGATCTTCATTCCGGATGAGGAGCCGGTCGAGTTCCGCGCGGACCATCCGTTCCTGATCGCACTGCGCCACAAGCCGACGGGCACCGTGATGTTCATGGGCCGGGTGGAGACACCGCCGCCGGTTGAAGAATAGGATCCGCCAGGGGGATCAGTCGGCAGGCGAGACTTCGACGTCGACGATCTTGCCTTTCTTGCCGAGCTTTTTCAGCTCGCGCTCAAGGTTCTTCTTCTTGATGGTTTTGCGGGTGTGCTTGCCGTTCTTGTAGGTCACGTCGAGACGGACATGCTCGTCCGGCCCGTCCAGCGCATCGCCGGTCACGCGTACCGCCGTTCCGCCGACCCAGACGACGCCCTTGCCCGCGACGCCCACGACGTCGACCGCAAAGCCGACCGGCGCGGTTACAACCCTGGAGGCAGCACAGGCCGGGGCAAAGATGAAGACGGCCGCAATCAGGATGGCCCGGATGATGCGCATGTCTGGTCTCCCCGTTTCACGGGGGAGACTAGATCAGGCAAATGTTGAGGGCACCTTACGACGCCGCAAGTCTCAGCCGCGCGCCAGAGTCTCGTCGATGAGGCGGGCGGTGTTGTCCTTGCCATAGAGCGCGGCGAAGCTGCCGAAGCGCGGCCCCTGCTCCTGCCCCAGCAGCACTTCGTAGAGCGCCTTGAACCAGTCGCGCAGATTCTCGAAGTGGTGATCCTTGCCGATAGTGAAGGTCAGCGTCTGCAAATTCTCCGAGGTCGGCTCGTCTGCGAAGGCCTTGAGATGAGCTGACAGGTCTTCCATGGCCGTGCGCTCCTGCTCCGTCGGGGCGCGATAGGTCTTCTGCGGCAGGATGAAATCCGTGTAGTAGCGCATCGCATAGCCAGCGAGTTCATCCAGCAGCGGATGCGTCTCAGGCGAAGCCTCGGGCGCGTATTGCGTGATGAAGCCCCAGAGCTGGGCCTTGTCTTCGGCATTCGCCACAGCAACGAGGTTCAGCAGCAGCGCGAAGCTGACCGGCATGTCCACTTTCGGCGGATTGCCATTGTGGATGTGCCAGACCGGGTTTTCGATCTGCCGGGCCGGGTCCTCGTCCGGATATTTCTCCAGGAAGGTCAGGTATTCGTCGACTGCTTTCGGGATGACGTCGAAATAGAGCTTCTTCGCCACGCGAGGCTTCTGGAACTGGAAGAGGCTGAGGCTCTCGTCGGGCGCATATTTCAGCCAGTCCTCGACCGAGATGCCATTGCCCTTGGTCTTGGAGATCTTCTCGCCTTTTTCGTCGAGGAACATCTCGTAGACGTACTGTTCCGGCGGACGCTTGCCGAGGATCTTCGTGATCTTCGAATAGATCGGCGCGTTGGCCTGATGGTCCTTGCCGAACATCTCGAAGTCCACGCCAAGGGCGGCCCAGCGCATGCCGAAATCCGGTTTCCACTGCATCTTCACATGCCCGCCGGTGACCGGCAGCGTGAATTCCTTGCCGCTCTCGTCGTCGAACGTGATCGTGCCCTTCGTACCGTCGACGGATTTCATCGGCACATAGAGGACATGTCCGGTTTCCGGATGGATCGGCAGGAACGGGCTGTAGGTCGCCCGGCGTTCCTCGCCCAGCGTCGGCAGCATCACGTCCATGATATCCTGATACTTCTCCGCCGAGCGCAGCAGCATCTCGTCGAAGCGGCCGGACTTGTAGCAATCGGTTGCCGACAGGAATTCGTACTCGAAGCCGAACTGGTCGAGGAAGGCGCGCAGGCGCGCATTCATGTGCTTGCCATAGCTTTCATGCGTGCCGAACGGGTCCGGCACCGCGGTCAGTGGCATCTGGAGATAAGGTTCCAGCTTCTCCGGGTTCGGCACGGTCGGCGGCACCTTGCGCATGCCGTCCATGTCGTCTGAGACGCAGATCAGGCGCGTCGGGATCTCGCCCTTCGTCAGCACTTCAAAGGCATGACGCACCATGGTCGTGCGCACGACTTCGCCGAACGTGCCGATGTGCGGCAGACCGGACGGGCCGTAGCCCGTTTCGAAGATCACAGGTTCACCAGGCTTTCGCTGGCCGGCTTTCTCCTGCTGCTCAACACGCTGTTTGAGTTTCCGCGCCAGCTCGAAGGGCCATGCCTTGGCGGATTCGGCGAGGATGGAGAAATCGGTCATTTCGGTCTGGGTCTCCCGGTGGGCAAATAAAGGAAGCCGACGGTCGCGTCTTGCGAACGCCGGCTACCGGTAAAGCGGTTTGGTGTCTGGCCTCAGTTAAACGTGCTCGGGTTGGCGAGACGCTTGTGAATGGGCCACTCGGCAAAGGCCAGATACAGAAAAGCGATCAGATTGACCAGTGGTACCAGCATGAGCAGCGACCAGGCTCCGTTGAACCCCGCCTTGCTCCAGATTTTCCAGTAGGCGACGATAAACAGGATAATCATCGCCAGATAAACGACACCGACCACAATCATCATTGTGCCGGCTGCAGCATCGTTGGACATGTATTCCTCCCTCCTTTTCAGGACCTTCAGCCTAGGACGGAACCTCCCTTTGCTCAAACACTAACCCGCCGGAGTGGATTCCCGGCGCGAAAATTCGTGTAAGAAATTTTGGACATTATATACTTGACAAAGCAGGCCCAGAAATGACTACTGAGAAAGACAGGCCGGTACAAGAAATTGAAATTACTCAAGAGATGATTGAGGCGGGTGTGGCTGCCTACCTCAATCATCAGTATTCAGATCCGCTTATCCCGCTTCATGACCAGGAGCTTCCGGATATGATTCGCGATGTTTTTCGTGCCATGCATCGACTTCAGGTTTGATCTTTTCGGTCAGTGCTCTAACAGCAGTTCGGGCGCGGCCAATTTGGTTTATGTCCTCAACGAGTGAGTTATAGGTTTTTTCTTCAAAGCGCACCTTGAAGCCGGTTCTGTTGTCTATACTGATCCAGATCATTTCTTCTGTGTTGGCATCTTTTGCCCATGACCAATGGGACAGTTTGTTGCGAGTGTTGTTGGCTTTCTTCACTTCACCAATAACCCTCCCAAATTCACCTTGCATGGGATTGCCATCCAATTTGAGAACTGACAGAGATTGCAGTACGTCCCTTTGGGGGCGGAACTCCATAGCGCTCCAAATGCGCATTCCGGTCTGAAAATCGATATTCGCCATCAAGCAAAATAAGGTGCGCAAATCGTTTTCAAGTTGGCCGTAAGTCATGACGCCCATACCTATTTGGTGGGCGAATTTGTCAGTAACAGAAGTGAAAGTTGTCATGGCGGGTACCACTGAAGAAAAGCAGTTCAATGAAACCCTCAAGCGGATGATGAAAAAGAAGCCAAAGCCGCATGAGGAGATGAAGAAGAAGGGGCGCGGACCGAAGCCCGCGCCGAAAGGTGACCGGCATGAAAAGCGTTAGGCTTTCCATACTGTTTTGGGCCGCTCGTATCCTGAGGGTACCCATTGATGTGCATCAGACCTTTTTTGCGAAAGGAAACTGATGCTTGAATGCACTGAGATTTTCTGGCGTGCCGATGTATCGGCATTTCTCAGTGTCCGAGAGCACCAGAAGCAAAATATCGGTAGTGGGATCAATTGCGGTTTTGAGGCTGTTGGCCACCGCATCAATCAAGTGCACCGAATCGAACGCCACGAAAGATGTGGGCTCATTCCAGAAGTTTGACCCAATTCGATTCAGAGCAGCAATCAGTGCTGAGTAACGTGCGTTCCACGTGGCGTTTTGCTTAAGACGAAAGGTAATCCAATAGCGGTAATTGAGGGTCATTTTGACCTCCCCTATGCGGAGGCGATTGACCGGATTCCGAGACTCTGAAAGAAGGAACCTTGTTCACGGCAGATCGCGCTCCATGCGGTTGCTGTTACTCCGCGCGGGTGGCTAGACCCGCGCGGGTGGCTAGACCCGCGCGGAGCTTCTACCCAGACACGATTCCTTGTTCGCCACCAGAGTGGCGTTCACTTTTGTTCTGTCTGTCCACAAGCTATCGATTGCGTCGTACGCGTTTCTTTTTCTTCGAGTAACGCAGCACGACCGGCTTAGGCGGCTCCGAGTTCACCAATCCGCCGATAGGTCAGGCGCTTGCCAGAGATGCCCTTCAGGGCCGCGCTGTAGCGCACAGTGTCCGTTTCCTTGCGGTAGTTATAGCGGAAGTCGAACTCAGCGAGGTAGCGCTTCAGGTGTTCCGGCGAGACATGGTGATAGGAGCCCATGATCCCGCGCTTCAGGATGCCGAAGAAGGACTCAATCGTGTTGGTGTGGTCATCGCCGCGCACATACTCATTGATCGAATGATTGACGGTGCGGTGGCGTGCGAACTGCCAGCCCAGAGGGCGATAATACTGCGCACTGTCAGTCATAAGCTCTGACTTGCGGCTGACCTGCTCGAACAGAACTTTCTTCAGCGTGTCGCTGGTCACGGTCGCCACATGGGTTGAACGGACTTTGCCGCCACGCTCGACAAGGGAGATGACCACCTTCTTCGGCGGAACATCCTTGAAGGCTTTGTTCTTCTGCTTGCCGCCAACGTAGGTTTCGTCAGCCTCAACCGTCTTGCCGGGGCCACCTAGGCCGCCATCCTTGTACCCATCATCGCCGTCGCGCATGGCTTCGCGGATGCGGTGGAACATGAACCAAGCCGTCTTGTAGGTCACACCAAGCATGCGGTGCAGTTGATGCGCAGACATGCCCTTCTTGGAGGAGGAGAGGAGGAAGGTGGCCAGCAGCCACTTGTTCAGCGGAACCTTGGAGCGCTCGAAGACAGTGCCCACAGTCACGGTGAACTGCTGGCGGCACGCATTGCACTGGTAGAGGCCCTTGCGCTCAACACCCTCTGGGTGAGCCGCAGACGGGCGGGAACGGGCGCCCTTGATGGCCGTGATGTGTTCCTCACCCGTGCATCCACAATGCGGGCAGACCGGGCCTTCCGGCCAGCGTTGTGCTTCCAGATGTTCGCGGGCCTTGTCGGCGTCTTGGAAGATCGGATCGGTCAGTGAAACAGTCATCGGGCAACTCCTATGCCCGGAAATTACGAATTAGCATCTGCTTTGTCAAGTATATAATGTCCGAAATTTTTGACATGTCAATAATGTTTTACTACATGGTGTGTAAGATATTTTTGACATCGAAAGGGACGCACAATGTCATTCCGTGAGAAAACCGCCTGGGCCATGGGCGCCATCCTGATTGCTGCCGGGATCTGGTATTTCCAGCGGGTCATCGGCCTGTCTGAGGCGCTGGGCGAGACGGCTGCGCCGAACATGCGGTTCGTGATCGGCTACATCATTCTGGTCATACTGGCCTCCATCCTCGTCAACGTGATCATCGCCAGCAGCGCCGGAAAGGAAGCCGAAGCGCCAGCCGACGAGCGCGAACGGGCGATCCTCGACAAGGCGGGGCACTGGTCGGGCTATGTCCTGGCCGTGGGCGCCGTCGCAGGCCTCTGGCATTTCAGCTGGCTGCATGACGGAAACCTCCTGTTCCACATCATCTTCGGCGCGCTGATGGCCAGCCAGATCGCGGAATACGCCTTCCAGATCTTCCTGTTCCGCAGAGGCGTTTAACCATGGCCAAGCGCCCCCCCATTGGGAATCGTATCCGTGAGCTGCGCGAGCAGCATGACAATATGAGCCAGGCCGCCCTCGCCGAAGCGATCGGCGTGACCCGCCAGACCGTGATCGCCATCGAACAGGGCCGTTACTCCCCTTCCCTCGAAAGCGCCTTCCGGATTTCGCGCGTGTTCGGCGTCGGCCTAGAGGACGTGTTCAGCTGGCTGGAACCCCGAGATAGCTGAGCACGGCGTGGCGGATGCGGGCCTTCAACTGGTCCGGATCTGTTTCGCCATAATCCCCGGCAAAGTCGCACATGCCGTGCACCATGCCGAACAGATCCTTCGCCACCACATCGAGGTCAAACGGCAGGTCGATCCGGTTGGCAACGAGAAGCTCCCGGATCAGCGCCAGCACGGAGTCGTGCTTGGCCTCCAGCTCCGGATCGGCCGCCAGCCGATGCTCTTCCACATCGATCAGGCGGGCCAGCGCCGGCCGGTCAAGCTGGTGAGCCACGACCACATCGATCAGCGCATTCAGCTGCACCCGGAAATCCTGCCCGGCGGTCGCCTCGGCCGCCGCATAGACATTGTCGTGCAGTTGCATCGCGTCCGCCATGACGAGGGCCGCCGTGACCGCGTCCTTGTTGGGGAAGTACTGGTAGAGCGATCCGATGGACACGCCCGCCCGCTTTGCGATGGCATTGGTCGTGTAGCCGTCGAATCCCTCGCTTTCGAGAATGCGAGCCGCCGCTTCCAGGATCGCATCCACTGTCGCGGCGGAGCGGGCCTGTACTGGTGATTTTCTGGGCCTGGGGATGGTGGTCTGGGTCATGGGCAAATGCGAGTTTCAATATGAGCTATTACTCATATTTTTAGACGGTAGGTGCTTTAGACAGGAAAGGAAAGCCCCATGCCTTTCGATTGCAGGAATACCGGCCACACGAACAGCGGCCTGAACGATGCCAACATCGCGCACACGCTGAAACAGCTGCACAAGCAGGCCTCCGGCCGGGATGCGCTGGTGTTTGCCCGCGCCCTGCCCGCGATCATCTCCGGCAAGTTCACAGGCCGCTCGACCTTCGAAGCGGCAGAGCCCTATCTCTCCAAGGCCTTCATCCCGGTGTCGGAAGAGTTCGGCCGCTTCATGTACCTGACGGCCCTGTCGCGCGGCGCCCGGAACATCGTCGAATTCGGCTCGTCCTACGGCATTTCCTCCATCTACCTGGCTGCCGCCGCGCGGGAGACCGGCGGTTTCTTCACAGGGACCGAGAAGGACAGCGCCAAGGCGCAGGTCGCGCTGGCGAATTTGAACGAGGCCGGCCTGTCGCGCTGGTCGGACATTCGCGAAGGCGATGCGCTGGAAAGCCTCGCCCCGCTGGAAGGACCAGTCGACTTCCTCTTCCTCGACGGCTGGAAGGATCTCTACATTCCTTTGCTAAAGCTGATGGAGCCGAAACTCGCGCCTGGCGCCGTCATCTTTGCGGACAATATCAAATCCTTCCGCAAGACGTTGAGGCCCTTTGTGGACTATATTTCAGACACTTCGAACGGCTATGAGACGACGATCCTGGACATCGGCAGCGGCGTGTCGATGTCGATCTGTCGGAAGGCGCACTGAGCCACGTAAAAATCCGTATTGACAATCATTCGCAGTGATTGCAAATGGTTCTCATGATCATTTGCGTCTGTAATGCCCTGAACTGCAAGAGCGTGCGCGCGGCCGTAGAGGCCGGTGCGGACAGCCCGAAGGCTGTGCAGGCACATCATGGCTGCCGGTTCCAGTGCGGCAAATGCCGGTCCTCGATCGGCGAAATGATCGCGGACACTGAAATTGATCGCGGGCCCGCCCCGTCGCTGATGGCCGCCGAATAGGGCAACCTTCTGGTATTGCTGGATTTTCCGGAACAGTCTGAGACTGTTTCGCACTCTCATATGCAATTGATTTAATTGGATTTTTCTTGCGGCGCAGGCCCAATCGGCCTATCTGCTAAGTATATTCACGTAACCGATTGAAGGAGCTCTCCCATGAAAGGCGACAAGAAGGTCATCGAATACCTGAACAAGGCGCTGAAGAACGAGCTCACCGCCATCAACCAGTATTTCCTGCACTCGCGGATGCTGCACGACTGGGGCGTTTCGAAGCTCGGCGACAAGGAATACAAGGAATCGATCGAGGAAATGGAGCATGCTGACTGGCTGATCCAGCGCGTCCTGTTCCTTGGTGGCCTGCCGAATCTGCAGGATCTCGGCAAGCTGCACATCGGCGAGAACGTCCAGGAAATCCTGGAATGCGACCTGAAACTCGAGAACGCGGCGATCCCGCTGCTGCGCGAGGCCATGGCCTACAGCGAGTCGGTTCAGGACTATGTCAGCCGCGACCTGTTCGGGAAAATCCTCCACAATGAGGAAGAGCATGTCGACTATATCGAGACCCAGTTCGAACTGATCGAGCGGATCGGGATCGAGCGCTACACCATGCTCCAGTCCGAGGCGAACGCGTCGCCAGAAGGCTGACCGGCCACATGAACAATCCAATGTATACACCATCAATAGACCATGAAGAGGCGCCTCCCGGGGCGCCTCTTTTCATTCCGCGCAGGCGACCAGTGCGGCATTGAACGCCGCCTGAGGCAGTGACGCATTCTCCCGCACGCAGGCATCGACCCTCGCCTTTGCGTGCACCTCCTCGAAACGGCCCTCACCTGAGATACGCTTCCGCAGGTACAGCGCCCGATCGGCGTCGCCTGTCAGGATGAAAGCCGGGTGCCAGGGAATGTCCGCTGCCTTGGCGAGTTCGTTCGTGCAGTTGGACGTCAGCGTGTTGTAGAAACGCGGGCGCTGTTCGATGGAGACCGTCTTCTCCAGCAGCGCGGTAAGATAGGCTTCCGCTTCCGCCTGGCTGAGCGCCAGCGGATACATGTAGAGCTCCCGGTCCATCATCACCGCGCGGCGGGTCATCAAATCCCTCGGGCTTGCCCAGTAGTACATGAGCTCGAACTTGTTGAAGGTGCCGCGAAACGCCGAATAGGTTTCGCGCGTTTCCTTGCGCGCCTCGATGGTGAGGCCGACAAGATCCCCTTCCCCGAATTCGAACATGACGAAAGTATGCGCCATGACGGTGAGGCCCGGATGCGGCTCCATCACGAACCAGACACGGCGCACATCCGAAATGCGATACGGCGGCACCGCGCTCCACACC
This sequence comes from Hyphomonas sp. GM-8P, assembly GCF_003263315.1. Lineage (NCBI taxonomy): Bacteria > Pseudomonadati > Pseudomonadota > Alphaproteobacteria > Hyphomonadales > Hyphomonadaceae > Hyphomonas > Hyphomonas sp. GM-8P. The sequence continues at coordinate 62,536 of NZ_AWFE01000059.1, read as the reverse complement.
ATTTCGTCCGAATCATTTTCTGTATACGTCCAGTCACCATAAGGCGCGATGGAGAAAGTGCCGTCCTGAAGTTCCACATGCGGCAGGCGCGAGAGATGCGGATACCAGTTCCGGTCATGCCGCGGCTGCTTGGTGACAACGGCCAGCAGGAAGACGCCGAACGCCGCAAGCGCTGCCACAAGGAACGGAGAGATCCAGCGCACCGGCGCTAATAGCCTGCCGGTTTGAAACTGTCTGCCTGCGCCATCGCCCATTCGCTGGCGAGGTGCGTGCCGGCCGCGTCGGCCAGCAGCTGGCCGCGATGGAGAAGATCATATGCTTCGTCCGCGGGGCGGACGATGTCTTCCGTCACCCGGTGCATGATGTGGCGCGGTGTCAGTTCGCCCGGATGCTTGCAGCCTGCCGCGCCGACCACTTCCATCAGCGCTTTGACGGTATTGCGGTGGAAGTTTGCGACACGCACGGCCTTGTCCGCAACGTCCAGCCCGTGCTGGCGTGTCGGATCCTGCGTCGCGATACCGGTCGGGCAGCGATTGTTGTGGCAGTTCAGCGACTGAATACAGCCGAGTGAGAACATGAAGCCCCGCGCCGAATTCACCCAGTCGGCACCGAGTGCCATGGAAGACGCAATCGCAAAGGCACTGACCTGTTTGCCCGAACAGGCAAGACGCACTTCATCCTTCAGGCCCGTTCCGACCAAAGCGTTTCGTGTCAGAACGAGGCCCTGGCGCAGCGGTGCGCCGACATGATCCAGGAATTCCGCTGGTGCCGCGCCCGTGCCGCCTTCCCCGCCATCGACGACCATGAAGTCCAGGAGGACGCCGGTCTTCAGCATCGCCTTGCAGAGCGCCAGCACTTCCCAGCGATTGCCGACGGCGAACTTTGCGCCGACCGGCTTGCCGCCGGACAGCTCGCGCAGCTTGGCCACGAACTCCATCATTTCGATCGGTGTCGAGAAGGCCGAATGCGCAGGTGGCGACACACAGGTCTCACCGACCTTGATGCCACGCGCCTCTGCGATGGCTTCTGTCACCTTCGCCCCGGGCAGCACGCCACCATGGCCAGGCTTTGCACCCTGGCTAAGCTTGATCTCGATCATCTTGATCTGCGGGTCGGCGGCGACGTCCTTGAACCGCTCCGGATCGAAACTGCCGTCAGATGTGCGGCAGCCGAAATAGCCGGAGCCAAGTTCCCAGACGAGATCCGCCCCGCCCTTGCGGTGATAACGCGAGACGGAGCCTTCGCCCGTGTCGTGATAGAAGCCGCCTTTCTTCGCGCCCGTCGACAAGGCTTCGATGGCGTGGGCGCCGAGTGATCCGAAACTCATTGCCGAGATATTGAAGACGCTTGCCGAGTATGGCTTTGACGTGCCCGGCGCACCCACCGTCACACGCGGGTCTGTTTCATCGCAATGCACCGCGGCCATTGAGTGGGCTAGCCATTCATAAGGCGGACGATCGATCTCCAGATGACTGCCGAACGGTTCGACAGACGTGACGTCTTTCGCGCGCCGGTACATCATCGAGCGTTCTTCGTGATTGAAGGGTTTGCCTTCCGTCTCGCTCTCCACAATGTAGGAGCGCAGGAACGGCCGCATCTCTTCTGCCAGCCAGCGCACGCGCGACAGCAGCGGATAGTTACGCCACAGCGTGTGCCGCCGCTGGATCAAATCCGATATGCCAAGCAATGTGATGAGGCCGGCAATGATGGCGGTGCTTTGTGCAACCGCGCCTGTCGGCCAGAAATAAATACCTGCCGCAAAAACCAGCGCGACGATGATCAAGACCGAATAACGTGACATGAGCTTCCGGCGCCTCCCAACCGCTTCCCTATTCTTGCGAGCCTAGCGGTGTCCGCTCTTGTGTGAAAGACTTCCACTCAGGGGAGACGAGATGCCCCCCTTCTGCATAAAAGGATCATCTATGAAACCCGTCCTGCCTCTCGCCGCCCTGTTCATCCTGGCCGCCCCGGTTGCAGTTGCTCAATCCACCTCACCGACAGGCGGGCGCGACTATCAGGAAGATGTCTATGTGACGCCCTATTGGACGCGCATGCCGGTGATTGAATCCATCGGGCGCGCGAACATGCAGGTCGCGCCCAACAGAGCTTCCTTTTCGGTCACCTATCTGGAAACCGACAAGGATGCCGAAGATGCAATGAAACTTGCCGTGCAACGCGCAAGGCTCGCTTACGACACTGTGAAGAAGATCGCGGGTGACAAGGCCATCGTGCAATCCTCCGTGTCGGTCGCCCCCTACTACGAACAATACCGCGACAAGGATGGCTACAAGATCGAGAACGACCGTCCGGACAAGGTTGTCGGCTACGAGGCGGAAGCGTCTTTGAGTGTTGTGATCGAAGACATATCTGTAGCGGGTGAAGCCCGCGCCGCGGTGCTCGCGCTAAGCCCGGAAACCTCAACACCGCTGAGAACCTATCTCGAAGCGACAACAGAACTGAACCTTGCAGCTTATGAAGCCGCGGTCGCCGATGGATCTGCGCGCGCAAAGGCAACGGCAGAAGCGTCCGGTTCGAAGCTCGGGAAACTGCTGGCGGTGCAGGAAGGCAATGGCCCTTGTCTTGGGCGTTGGACCACTTCTGCAGGCGTGAACAGCGATTATCATGATCGCTCACGCAACATGGTTGCAGCACCTGCCGCTGAAGCCGGCATGCGGAACGAAAGCATCATCGTGACAGCGCAGAAGATCGGCAACAAGGAAGTTCAGATCACGCAGGAAGACATCGATGCGCTGAACCTTCCATCTGATCTGCCAAAACTGAGCATATCGTCGAGCGTCTGCATGATCTACGCAGTCGGGAACTGATGCAAATCCGAGTACGGATTAAATAAAAATACGTGCGCCTGCGCGATTCATGGTCGCCAAGGGTTGTTTCCTTGTGGAAATCGTGGCTTGGGTGTTTTGCGTTTCGTTTTGATTCGTGAACAGTGCTGCGTAATCTGAAAACACGCCCGTCCGTCGGGCCCATAGAGGAGACACTCCCATGGCAAAAGCTACCAAGAAAAAAGCAGCGGCGCCGAAAAAGGCCGCTGCTCCGGCAGTGACCAAGCCGGCAAAAGAGCCGTCGAAAAAAGAAGTCCTGATGGAGAAGTATGTCGCCGACCTCAAAGAGAAGGTTGGTGAAGCTCGTCCGGACATGGCGCTTCTCGAAGGCGCCGTGAAGGCTTGCGGCCCGGCCATCTACAAATCCGACTCCGCAACGGTCGCCGCTTCGTCGAAAGACGAAATGGCCCGCATCAAGAAAACCTTCATCGCGAAGAAGCTTGGCGTCACTGACGAAGCCAAGGCTGATGCGGCGCTTGCCGAAGCGATCGAGAAGTATGGCCGTTCGGTTCGCGCCAAGCACCGTCCGGTTGTCTACTACCTCGTCGCAAAAGCTCTGCGCAAAGGTTCTGCTCTGAAATAAGCAGTCTTCCGGAAACGGAAAAAGCCGGGCCAGCTTTCGCTGCGCCCGGCTTTCTTTTGCCTCGCGTTGGCCGTCTGGCTTAGTACCCGTTCAGCTTCGCATAGCGATCGCGGTGCCAGCTGGCCGAGCCATACATCGCTTCCTGCGCGCGGGCGCGCTTCATGTAGAGACCAGGATCTGCCACATCGGTCATGCCGATACCGCCATGCATCTGGACACATTCGTTCGAGACAAGATGCACCAGCTCGCTGGCTTTCGCTTTTGCGAGGCTGGCGAGTTCGGCAACATTGGTCTTGCCTTCATCGACAGCTGACAGGGCCGCCGCGACGCAGGACCGCGTCATCTCCAGCTCGGTGAACATCTTTGCGGCGCGGTGCTGCAGAGACTGGAACGAGCCAATCAACTGGCCGAACTGTTTGCGGCTCTGCAGGTATTCCAGCGTCATGTCGAACGCGGCCTGCGCGGAGCCCAGCATTTCTGCCGCCTGTCCGATCGCGGCCCGGTCCAGCACCGGCTCCAGAACGTCTGCACCTTCATCGGCTGCACCGATCAGTGCGCCTTCGCCCACCATCACATCCGTGAAGGTGATGTGCGCGGCGCCATGGCTGTCCGCCGTCTTCAGCTCCTGGATGGAGACGCCCTTGGCATCAGCCGGAACAAGGAACAGCGACAGGCCGTGACGGTCACCAGCCTCACCGAAGGTCCGCGCGACGACAATCAGCATGTCGGCATGATGGCCGTCCGGTACATAGCGCTTCTCGCCATTGATCGTGTAGCCTTGTCCGTTGCGTTCGGCTTCGGTGGCGACGTTCAGCGGATTGAAGTGTGCGCTCTCGTCGAGAGCGAGCGCGAAAGTCACGTCGCCGCCGGCGATCTTCGGAAGCCATTCGGCTTGCTGTGCCGGCGTGCCGCCGAGCTGGATCGCACTGGCGCCGATCAGCGCGGTTTGCAGCAGCGGCGTGGCAGCCAGCGTGCGGCCCTGCGCCTCAAGGATCTGGCCCAGGCCAACCAGGCCGAAATGTTCGCCGCCCGGTTCTTCCGGCACGATCACGCCAAAGAAGCCAAGCTCTGCCAGTTTCTGGCGGGTTGCCGGGTCCTTGCCATTGGCACCGCTGTCGCGCAGTGCACGCAGATGCGTCACCGGCAGTTCATCACGTGCGAACGCCATGGCGGTGTCACGCAGCATTTCCTGATCTTCGGTCAGAAGGAAGGTCATGTTGTATATCTCCTGTAATCTTCTGCCGTCGGCTTACTGATGGTCTTTCAGGCCAAGCACGCGCTTGGAGATGACGTTGAGGTTGATTTCGCTGGTGCCGCCTTCGATGGAGTTACCCTTCGAGCGCAGCCACTGGCGGGTGACTTTCTTGGCGGTCGGGTCAAAGCCCTCCCCTTCCCAGCCGAGCCCTTCAGTGCCGAGTGCCTCGATCAGAAGCTCGTGACGGTCCTGGTTCATCTTGGCCGCGCCGTATTTCAGGATGGACGCGGTATGGCTGACGGCCTGCCCGGCCTTGGCCTGTTCAGCCTGGCGCTGGACGGTCAGGCTGAAGGCCTTGGCGTACATCTTGTGATCGGTGATGCGGCCGCGCAGGTCGCCATCGAGAAGACGGCCATCGCTGTCTGTGCCGATATGCTGCTTGGCATAGTCTTCCGGCCCCATGATGCCGGAACCGCCCGTACCGCCAAAACCGCCGGCGGAAATCGAGGAGCGTTCGAACTGCAGCAGGCGCTTGGCGATCTGCCAGCCGCCATTCACTTCGCCGACCAGCTGGTCCTTCGGCACTTTCACATCAGTGAAGAAGGTTTCGCAGAACGGGCTTTCGCCCGAGATCAGCAGGATCGGGCGCGCTTCGACGCCGGGGCTTTCCATGTCGAACAGGATGAAGCTGATGCCTTCATGCTTCACGCTCGTGTCGGTCCGCACCAGGCAGAAGATCCAGTCGGCCTTGTCGGCGTAGGAGGTCCACACCTTCTGGCCGTTGATCAGGTAATGATCGCCCTTGTCTTCGCAGCGGGTCTGCAGGTCAGCCAGATCAGAGCCGGCGCCCGGCTCTGAATAGCCCTGGCACCAGCGGGTGCGGCCATGAATGATGTCCGGGATGAAGCGCATCTTCTGTTCTTCATTGCCGAACTCAAGGAGGGCCGGGCCGAACATCCAGAGGCCAAACGAGAACAGCGGCTGGCGCGCCTTGATGCGGCTCATCTCCTGCTGCAGCACACGGGCCTCGGCCGGGGAGAGCCCGCCGCCGCCATATTTCTTCGGCCATTGCGGCGCGGTCCAGCCCTTTTCGGCCATCCGTTCCAGCCAGACTTTGGATTCCGGGTTCTTGAACTTCTCCCGCTTGCCGCCCCAGACGATTTCGTCGTCCTTCATTGGCGTGCGCATGGAGGGTGGGCAGTTTTCCTCAAGCCAGCTGCGCGTTTCAGCGCGGAAGGTCTCGAGCTCGTCGACGGCAGTGTCGGCCATGGCGGTCTCCCTATCAGATATGACAGGTGAGACCCTATTCCCCTGCAGCGGCTGAGCCAAGCGCTACCGCTAGGTCAGATATGCGGTGTCTTGGCCCAGTAGTGCGGCGTGCGGGCGAGGCTCCAGAGGGCGCGTATCATGGCGAAGGTCTGGAGGGGCCAGTAAAGCGGCAGGGTCAGGATGTCGCCAACCCGCTGCCAGCTCCAGCGGCCAGGGGCCAGGCTGGCCGACAGGGCGCCGGTGAAAAACGACAGGCCGAGGGCGCTGAGCCCGAAAACGCCGAGGGATACGCCGGGAAGCAGAAAGCAGGTGAGACACCACACGGCCCAGGGACCATGGACCATTGCCGACAGGATCGCTGCGCCGAGCGTCATCTGGACAGAAAAGAAATCGACCGGCCTCAGGCCGCGAATTTCGGTTCGCCCACGCATCAGCACGAGCCAGGTCTGCATATACCCTTTCAGCCATCTTGAACGCTGGGCCCGCCATACGCTTCCCGTTTCGGGTGGTGCCTCGAGTGTCGGAGAGCGGATCGCGCCGACCCGGTGCCCGAGTCGCGCGAGGCGCAGGCCAAGGTCCGCATCTTCGGTCACATTCCATGCATCCCAGCCGCCCGCAGCGACCAGAGACGTGCGGCGGAAGTGATTGCTTGTCCCGCCGAGCACCACAGGCAAGCCGAGCCAGGCCAGCGCCGGCACCAGTAGGCTGAACTGGATCGCATATTCCAGCGCCCATTGCCGCGCGATCCAGCTGCCTTTCGCCGGCGTACCAACCAGCGGCGCCTGCACGCAGGCAAGCTCGGTATTCTGGGCATTGAAAGCGCGGACCGCCGCCTTCAGCTGGCCTGGGTGGGGACGGTCTTCGGCATCGTAGACGACAACATAAGTCCCCCTCGCCCGGGCGAGGCCGTAATTGAGCGCGCGCGGCTTGGTCTGCGGCTGGCCCGCCGGAACCACCAGCAGCTCCGTGCCCATAGGCCAGACCTGTGCGCGGACGGCCCTTTGGGTGCGCACGTCTGTCTCTTCGACCAGCAATTTGAGGTCGATCCTGTCCTTCGGATAGTCGAGCGCGGCCACGGCCCTTGCCAGCTGGGGCATGACCGCAATTTCGTTCTTCAACGCGATGAGGATCGTGTAGACCGGCAACAAGGGGGTCGCGCCGCTATCGTCCGGCAGGTCCTCCCGGCTGAGCCGGGCCGCCACGATCAACAGGAACAGGCGGAACAGGATGATCGCCACGAAGATTGGTGGGATGATCACGCCGGCCAGAAGGCCGACAAGCTCCGGCATGAGCAGTGTCAGGACGCCAAAGGTCTTCAGTAGGCGGATGGAAAATGCACGCTGGCCCCGATTGAGGGTGCGGCGGGCGGACAGGCCTGGCGCCTGACGTTCCAGTTGATGCGCCGCTTCAAGGGCAAGACGAATATCGGGCTTGGGACAGCTCAGGGGCGCGCGCAAATGTGCGCGGCCAGTACCGCCGTTGAACCCCTCGCCACCCATAGCCTTATGAAGCCTTTGGTTAACAGCGGCACCACAAATCACAGGTTGAATTTGTTACGATAACGAAACGAATCGCCCCGAAAGAGAGAGGATTCCCCCCAAAGAAGAGCCCGGCGTGCGGCCGGAAGCGATCCACAGAGATTTCCACAGGTCGGGATCTCCCGTCGACTCTACCCATTCGAAAACCCACCTGAAAAACAAGGGACTTGCCAGACTTCCTCGGATGTTCTATTTTTGTTCCATGCGTAACGTCCATCTCATCTGGTTCCGTCGCGATCTGAGGGTGCATGACCATGCCGCCCTCGCCGCCGCTGTGGCCAGCGGTGCGCCGGTCCTGCCGCTCTATATATTCGAGCGCGACGCCTGGGCCCTGCCGGAGCATTCGCGCCGCCAGTTCGACTTCCTGATGGATTCCCTGACAGAGCTGGACGAAGCCCTGACCGAACGCGGTGCCCGGCTGATCGTGCGCCGGGGTAACGCGCAGGACATTCTGGCAGACCTTCACCGCCGGCACGGAATCGAGGCGATTCACATGTATGAGGAAAGCGGCCTGCCCTGGACGCGGGCACGGGACCGGGCCGTTCGCCGCTGGGCCGTGCAGGCCGGGATCTCGCTGCGCGAGCAGTCACAGCCCGGCGTGCTTCGCGGCCTCAAGGAACATGATGACTGGACGGCGCGCTGGACCGAAACGCTGAACGCCCCGCGCATAAAGGCGCCGGACACGATCCACGCGGCGACACAGGCTGCGGGCCCATGGCCAATCGCGGAAGACTTCTGCCTTGGCCCCGATGACTGTGCCGGCCGCCAGAAAGGCGGACGCACCGCAGGCGTGGAATTGCTGAGGAGCTTCCTCGCCGGACGCGGACGCCGCTACCAGCAGGATGCCGACCGGCCAGCCACGGCAGAGACCGCAGGCTCGCGCCTGTCGCCGCACCTCGCTTTCGGCACCGTGTCCGTCCGCGAGGCCTGGCAGGCTGCGGCCCGCGCCCGCGCGGCCTTCCTGCAGGATGGTGACACGACCTACGCCGCCTCGCTCGCCGAATTCCTGGAGCGGCTCGAATGGCGCGCCCGGTCGATCCAGGCCTTCGAAGACCGTCCCCTGCCCCGGACTGGCAGCGGCGAAGACCTCCGCCCGGAAGCCGCAGCAGACGATCCACGTCTTGCTGCATGGATCGAAGGGCGGACCGGCTTCCCGCTGATCGATGCCAGCATGCGCGCCTTGCGCGAGACCGGCTGGCTGAATTTCCGCATGCGGGCCATGCTGATTGGGTTCGCCGCCTGCCAGATCTGGATGGACTGGCGCCTGCCGGCGGAAAAACTCGCGGCACTGTTCACCGATTTCGAGCCGGGCATTCATTATCCGCAAATTATTGCCCAGGCTGGCCTGCGCGGCCGGCGCCTGCCGATGGTTCACAACCCGGTCCGGCTCTCGCTGCAGCTCGACCCGGATGGCGCCTTTATCCGGCGCTGGGTGCCGGAACTGGCGGCCCTGCCTGACAATTACCTTCATGCCCCCTGGGAGGCACCGAAGGCAGAGCTCGCCCGGGCCGGCGTGATCTTCGGCCAGAGTTATCCGATGCGCATGGTCGATCACGTCGCCGCCGCGCGTGAAGCCCGCGCGCGGATTGCCAGCGTACGCCATCCCGGCCGGCCTGAACCGGTCCAGACGGCCCTGAAGCAGGCGGATCTCCCGTTCCGGGCGCCGCGGCCTGGCAGACTCCGCCAACCCGCCAGGGGTCCGGTTCAGCTGAGCTTCGATCTCGGTCAGCCGCCGTCCACGTCGGAAAGCCAGTCCGCCTAGACGGTCCGCCCAGGCAGGCCTTTCAAGCGCCAGCCTGGCCTGGCACCCCCCGAATCTTTCCGGTTCTTGCCGGTTTTGGCGCCGATTCCCGGCAAAAAGGCTTTCATGAACCGCAATTAATTGGTCTTGAAGGGCCCGTTTGGCGTACCATATCGATATTCGACAAGACGAAAGACCTTGAAATTCTTCGTAATTATTGTTTTTCGATAATTTAGTATTGATTTTCGATAAGACCTGTCCTATCTTGAGGATGTCGGCGGCGGGATGGTCCCGCCAAGACAACAACCAAGAAGGACTTTCGAATATGACCCCCCGCGCCCGTCAGTATGACCACGAGATCGCCGCGACCGCCGCGCCGATGGCAAGCGCCATCTTCACCGGCAGCCCGACGCTGCTGTCCCGACCGGCAAACGATGTGGCCGACCGGGGCCGCCCGAACCTCCTGGTCCGCCGCCGCCGTCGTTCCCTGCGCCGGGACACGCACTAAGCCGCCAGGACGGCGCTGCACACAAAAGCCTTGCCCCCCTCTTGGCTCGCAGCGCCGTCCACCCTCCTCACACCCCTCAAGCCAGAACTCTCAAGAAGGACTCTCTCGTCATGATCCGCACCCTTATCGCCGCCACCGCCCTTTCCATCGCCGCCATGCCGGCCCTCGCCAGCACGTCCGACCAGTTCCAGATGGACGTGGACATCAATCGCAGCGCCCTGGAGACCGTTGAAGGCGCCGAGCAGGCCTTCGCGAAGCTCAAGCAGGACATCCGCGAACGTTGTGTTGCCGAAAGCAGCGACATGAAGTTCGGCGTCGAATTCGCAACGGATTATTGTGAGCGCCGTACCGTGAAGAGCGCTGTCCGAGCCATCGACAATGACAACCTGACGGCCGCCTACACAGCGTCGCTCTCCAAATAAGCGGCCACCAAGTTCGCGGGCGCCCCCTGCCTCTCCATAACCCGGTATCCCGCGCTCTCCCGCCCTGCCCGTTTCTCCCGGGCGGGGCTTTTTTGTGCAGGAAGGTCAGGCCGTGGCCGTGCGGTAGTCCTTGGCGCGGAGCACGTTCGACAGGCGGAAAAGCACAGGCACGAAGCTGCCTTCATCTTCCCGTTCGAACATGGCGACACAGCTGGTCGGGAATTTCTCGGCCAGGCGCTGGGAGGCATAGTGGTCGAGGCTGCCGCCGTCGCGCAGGATATCGAGCGCGAAATCATGCATGCCGGGATTGTGGCCAATGACCATCAGCGTGCCAGCGCCATCATTCTGCTTCACCGCTTCGGCAAGGCCCCGCGCGCCGCACAAATAGAGCGACTCCATCGGACGCACCTTCTCGCCTTCGAACACGCGTGCCGCTTCCGAGCAGGTTTCGCGTGCCCGGCGCGCCGTGGAGACGAGGATCCGTTCCGGGCTCCAGCCCAGCGCGACGATTTCCTCGGCGATCCGCTTGGCATCACTGTGCCCCTGATCGGTCAGCGCGCGGCCAAAATCGTCGATGCCTTCCCCGAAGGGTTCGGTCTTGGCATGACGCATCAGGATCAGGCGCTTCATCGGCAGGTCCGGAGATTAGAAATTCTGATCGACACCTTCAGGCACCGCTCATTGGCTCAGTCTCTCTTAGGCACCATTTTCGCCCTCGAAATCAAGTCACAGGAGACGGTTTAAATGAGCTTGCTGATCGGCGACGTTGCGCCCGACTTTGAAGCGGATACGACAGAAGGCCCGATCCGGTTCCATGAATGGGCCGGGGATGACTGGGTGGTGTTTTTTTCCCACCCGGCTGACTTCACCCCCGTCTGCACGACAGAGCTCGGTTATACAGCTCGCCTGAAAGACGAATTCGCCCGCCGGGGCGCCAAGGCGCTCGTCATCTCCGTCGACAGTGTGGAGGATCACAAGCGCTGGATCGAGGATATCGAAGAGACGCAGGGCGCCAGCGTCGAATTCCCGATCATTGCCGACCCCGGTCGCAAGGTGGCGACGCTCTACAACATGATCCACCCGAACGCCGACCCGAAGGTGACCGTGCGGGCCGTCTATGTGATCGACCCGAACAAAAAGATCCGCGCCTCCATCATCTATCCGCCCAGCGCCGGACGGAACTTCGATGAGGTGCTGCGCCTGATCGACAGCCTGCAGCTGACCGACGGCCACAAGGTGGCAACGCCGGTGAACTGGATCGATGGCGAAGACGTGATCGTCGTGCCGAGCCTGTCGGACGAGGAAGCCGGGAAACTGTTCCCGAAAGGCTTCAAGACCGTGAAGCCCTATCTGCGCTACACGCCCCAGCCGAACAAATAAGCAAAAAAGGCGGCCCGCGGGCCGCCTTTTTCATGTCTTCCGGATACGGACTGCGCCTAGAGCGCCACCTCGATCTTGCCGTTGACCAGCGCCGAATAGTCGTTGACCAGCGATTCGGAGATCTGGCCCGGCTTGTAGGTGTACTCGCCGATTTCGGCGACCGGGGTGATCTCGGCGGCCGAGCCGGTGATGAAGCATTCCGAAAAGGTCGGCAGCTCATCCGGCATGATGGCCCGTTCGATCACTTCGATCTGGCGTTCCTTCGCCAGCTTGATCGCCGTCTGGCGCGTCAGGCCGTTGAGGAAGCAGTCCGGCGTCGGCGTGTGCAGCGCGCCGTCGCGCACGAAGAAGATGTTCGCGCCGGTCGCCTCGGCCACCTGGCCGCGATAGTCCAGCATCAGCGCGTCGGCATAGCCGTCCCGTTCGGCCGCATGCTTGGATAGCGTGCAGATCATGTAGAGGCCCGATGCCTTCGCATGGCAGGGCGCGGTGTCCGGTGCCGGTCGGCGCCACTGGGCATGCGTCATGCGGATGCCCTTCATCTTGTCGGCAAAATAGTCGCCCCAGTGCCACACGGCGACGGCCAGGTGGATGGAGTTCTGCTGGGCCGACACGCCCATCATTTCCGACCCGCGCCAGGCGATGGCACGCACATAGGCGCTGTCGAGTCCGGACTTGGCCAACGCCTCGCGCTTCACTTCCTCGATCTGCTCAACGCTGAACGGGATGTCGAAGCCCATGATCCGGGCCGAATTGTGCAGGCGCTTGGAATGGTCCAGCGAGCGGAAGATCTTGCCATTATAGGCGCGCTCACCCTCGAATACCGCGGAGGCATAGTGCAGCGCATGCGTCAGGACGTGTACCTTGGTATCACGCCACGGCACAAACTCGCCGTCCATCCAGATGTAGCCATCGCGGTCGTCGTATGGGGTTGCGGCCATGGTCTGTCAGCGCTCCTCGCTTGCACTTCTCTGAATTTCGCGTTCATTTCACCGGATGGCCCCTGACGTCAACCTGAACCGCCCGTTCGACCCCCGCCTCTTCCTGATGGATCAGGAGCTGGATCGCGGCGTCGGCCTCCTGCTGGCCGGAGCATCCGAGCTTACCAGAGCCGCCGAAGCCGCTCGGCACAAGGCAGGCCTGAGCAAGCCAGAGATGCAAATTCTCATGACGATCCGCTACTGGCCCGGCCAGACTGTCTCGGACCTGCGGGACTCTCTGGGCATGACCGTGCCGACCTTTGCCCGTATCCTTGGCCAGCTGGATCAACGGAATTTGATCGAAAAGGAAGTCGGCAGCCAGGATGCCCGCCAGCGCAAGCTGACCCTGTCGGACGCCGGCGTGACACTGACGACGCAGCTGACAATTGTGCTGCGCGAGCGTCTGCGCCTTGCCTATCGCAGTGCCGGACCGGACGCCGTGGAAGGCAACCGCCGCGTGCTCGACGCCCTGGTGCGCTGATGCCTGAAGCCGCTCATATCCTTGTCGTCGATGACGACGACCGTATCCGCGAGTTGCTGAAACGTTTTCTCAGCCGCGAAGGCTACCGCGTGACAGCGGCATCGGATGCAGAGTCGGCTCGCCGCCTGATGGGGACCATGGCGTTCGACATGGCAATCCTCGACGTAATGATGCCCGGCGAAGACGGCTTGTCCCTCCTCTCAGGCATCCGCGACGGCGTCTCGCGGGAAACGCCTGTCCTGTTGCTGACGGCGCGGGGCGAGGCCAGCGACCGGATCGAGGGACTGAAGCGCGGCGCCGACGATTATCTCGCAAAGCCGTTTGAGCCGGAAGAATTGTCCCTGCGCTGTGCGGCGATCCTGCGCCGGTCCCACAAGGAAACGCCTCCGGAAGAGGTTGAGATGTCGGGCCTCGTTTTCAATGCGGCGCGCGGGGAACTGAAATCCGGCGACGATCGCGTCCGCCTCACCGATGCCGAACTGCAATTGCTGACCGCCCTCGCCGCCCGGGCGGGTGAGCCGGTCAGCCGTGAGGAACTCGCCCAGATCACGTCTGCGGGCATGGAACGCTCGGTAGATGTGCAGGTCACGCGCCTGCGCCGCAAAATCGAGCCGAACCCGAAAGAGCCGATCCATATCCAGACAGTGCGCGGTATCGGCTACCGCCTGATGCCGGACTGAGGGACCCATGTTCCGCCTGCGCGACATCACCCCCCGCGGCCTCTATGCCCGCAGCCTGCTCATGGTGGTGCTGCCGGTCGTGCTGATCCTGACCGTGACGACCTGGTATTATTACGACAGCCATATCGCCGAGGTGAACCGGAAGCTCGGCCAGTCCATCGCGCGGGATGTCAGTGTCGTGCAGGATTATTGCGAGCGGCGGTCTGCCTCGCCGATTGCGCGGGACGTCATTGCCAGCCGGCTGGACCTGACCTTCAGCTGCGATGCCCCGGATGCCACACCGGAAGCGGAAGGCTTCCTCGAAGCCTTCTCCTATCGCAATGTCCTGCGGCAGGAATTACGCACACGCCTTGGCGTGCCGGTCCTCGTCGGCCTCAGCCCGAACGACTCCCTCATCCATATCCGCTTCCCCGCCGCCAGCCGGACCGTGGAAGTGTTGATCGAGCGCAAACGCGCCGTGACGATCACCTCGCACTTTTTCATTGTCTGGGTCATCATCTTCAGCCTTCTGATGATTGCACTGGCCGTCGCCTTCCTGAACCAGCAGGTGCGCTCTATCCTCAGCCTGTCCAAGGCGGCCCGCGCCTTCGGCCGAGGTCGGGACGTGCCGGATTTCCGTCCCTCCGGCGCAAACGAAGTACGTGAGGCGGCCCGCGCCGTGATCGACATGAAGAACCGTCTGACCGCCTTTACAGAGCAGCGCACCGCCATGCTCGCCGGTGTCAGCCATGATCTGCGTACGCCGCTGACCCGCCTGAAACTCTCCCTCGCCATGATGGACGAGACCGACGAGATCCGCGCCATGAAGGCGGACCTCGACGATATGGGCATGATGCTCGAAGGCTATCTCGCCTTCGCCAAGGGCGAGGAAGGTGACGAGCCGGTCGAGTTCAACTTTGCAGACCTGGTCCGCGAAGCAGCGGCCGGCTTCAGCGAAGACGTTCCCGTCACCGGCCCGGAAACGATCCCGGTCAAGGGCCGGCGCCTCGCCATCAAGCGGGCACTGACCAATCTCATCTCCAATGCCCTGAAATTCGGCGACACTGTGCAGGTGACGATGGTGGACGGCCCGCACGCAGCTGAAGTCCATATCGACGATGATGGCCCCGGCATCCCGAAGGAACAGCACGAGGACGCCTTCCGCCCCTTCTCCCGGCTGGACGAGGCGCGCACGCAGAATACGTCCGGCATCGGCCTCGGTCTGACGCTGGCCCGCGACACCGCGCGGGCCCATGGCGGAGACCTTCGCCTGTCCGAAAGTGCGCTTGGCGGCTTGCGCGCCAGCCTTCGCCTGCCACATTGATACTCTCTCAATCCGCTTGTGGCAGACAGAGCGGAAACCCGATCAGGTAAACAGACATGGCCGACAAACCCGCCAAACTTATCGTCCGGAACGCCGAAGTCCGCGACATCCCCGGCATTATGGAGGTGTCCGAACGCGTTTACGGCCCCGGCATGGGGTATGCGCGAAGCGAGCTGATCGGCCAGCTGAACCGGTTCCCGGATGGCCAGTTCGTGGCCGAGTATGAAGGCGTCATCGTCGGCTATTGCGCGACCTTCATGATCTCGAGCGATGTCGCGCTGAAACCGCATACCTGGAACGAGATAACCGGCGTGGGCTTCGCCGCCCGGCACGACCCGGAAGGCGACATGCTGTACGGCATGGACGTGATGGTTCATCCGGACTACCGGCGCCTGCGCATCGGCGAACGCTTCTACCGGGTACGGAGAGAACTCTGCCAGTGGCTGGAGCTGAAGGGCATCGTCTTCGGCGGCCGCATGCCCGGCTATGCCCGCCACGCGAAGGAATATCCGAACCCGAAAGATTATGTTGCTGCGGTGGTGGATCAGAAGCTGAAGGATCCGGTCATCAATTTCCAGCTGCGCCAGGGCTTCAAGCCAATCGGCGTGCTGAGGAACTACCTGCTGGGGGACGCGCAGTCGAAGGATTGCGCGACGCACATGTTGTGGGAAAACCCGCTGGAGCAGGATAAGATCAAGGCGAAGCCGGGACTTGGCGACACGTCCCTGCCCGAACGGGTGCGCATCGCCACCGTCCAGTTCCAGATGCGCAAGATCAACTCCATCGACGAATTCGAGCAGCAGATCGAGTATTTCACCGACATCGCATCCGACTACAAATCGGACTTTGTCGTCTTCCCGGAACTCTTCACGCTGCAGCTCCTGTCGCTGGAACACCGGCCGCTCGGCCCGGTCGAGGCGATCGAGAAGATCAGCGAGTACACGCCCCGCTTTATCGAGTTCATGGAGAAGCTGGCCGTCTCCTACAACGTCAACATCATCGGCGGGACGCATCCGAGCATGATGGAGAACGGGGATATCTTGAACATCTCCTATGTCTTCCTCCGCGACGGCTCGGTCCATACCCAGCAGAAGCTGCACCCCACTCCGTCAGAGCGGATGTGGTGGAATATCAAGGGCGGCAAGGGCGCCCTCGCCATCCAGACCGATTGTGGCCCGATCGGCGTGATGATCTGCTATGATTCCGAATTCCCGGAACTTGCCCGCCACCTGGTCGACCAGGGCGCGCTGATGCTGTTCGTCCCCTTCTGCACCGACGAACGGCGCGGATACCTGCGCGTGCGCTATTGCTGTCAGGCCCGCGCGGTCGAAAACCAGTGCTATGTCGCCCTCTCCGGCGTGGTGGGAAACCTGCCGAATGTGGAGAACATGGACATCCACTATGCGGAAAGCTGCATCCTGACCCCGTCGGACTTCCCCTTCGCCCGCGATGGCGTCGCCGCCGACACAGCGCCGAATACCGAGACCATCGCGCTGGCCGATCTCTCCCTTTCGGATCTGCTGACCGCCCGCCAGTCCGGCGCCGTGCAGAACCTGAAGGACCGCCGGTTCGACCTCTATTCGGTGAACTGGAAGAAACGCCGCTGACATTCCGCCCTGTTGCAGGCAGGGCGCGCGCTTCCTAGTATTCACCTCATCCTGGAGGAGGATACCGCATGACCCGCATACGCGCCGTTGCCATGGCCACATTGCTGGCAATCCTTGCGGCCTGTGCCACCCCGCCGCCGGAAGCGCCTCCACAAGTCCAGCCGCCCCGTGACCTGCTGGTCGAACTAGGCGATGCCGAAGCTGTGGGTGACCGGGATGCCATGCTGACGCTCGCCGCGGAACTGATGGCGGACCCATCCACCGACATGGCGCTTCAGCAAGACCTCGCAGACCTGATGGCCCGCGAAGGAGACACGGCCGGCGCCCTCGCCGCCTATGAGCAACTGGCCAATGCAGAAACCGCCGCGCCGGAACCGGACTGGGCGCGCCTCATCAATCTCGAAGCCAGGATGGCCGAGATCGCCGCCGCCGCAGGCGACACCGCCACCGCGACAGCGCATGCCGGCCGGGCCGTCGGCCTCGTGGCAGATCATCTCGGCGTCGATCATCCCCGCATGGCGCCCCTGCTCGCTTTCGCGAAAGCCAATGAACTGGACATGATCGCCATCGCCATGACCGGCGGCTTCGCGACGCTGGAAGAGATGGAACTCGCCCTCACGGACGCCATCGAGCGCAGCCGCGATACCGGCGCAGCCATGCCGACAGGCCGCCGCCTGGCCCCGCGCGTGTTCGGGGAAGAGCCGGACTTCGACCTCGTGAAGGTCTTCTACGGTACCGACCGCGCGCCAGACCCCGGCCAGATGCTGGTCGTCGATGGCGAACCGGTCCTGGACGCACGCACCTATTACGGCGCAGAGCGCGGAAAGCTGGAGACCGGCACGGTGATCGTCTCGGTGCCGCGCAACCGCGCGCTTGGCGAGATCCCGAAGCCCAGCGTGCTGCGCTTCGACGTACGCCCGGACCCGGCACGTCATGTGATTGTCGGCGACATGAAGATCCATCCGGACATGGAAGCCTTTGTCCGCGAGATCAAGCTGGAACTCGCCAAGTCCAAGCGCCGCGAGATTTTTGTGTTCATCCATGGCTACAACACCAAGTTTGACGCCGGGATCGAACGCGCGGCGCAGCTTTCCGTCGACCTCGAAATTGACGGTTCGACCGTCTTCTATTCATGGCCGTCAGCCGGCAGCCTCTTCGGCTACAAGGCGGACCGGTCCCAGATCACCGAAGCGGCCGTGGAGGACCTTGAAGACTTCCTGCTCGTTCTGGCGGACAAGACCGGGGCCGAACGCATCAGTGTTGTCGCGCACTCCATGGGCAACGAGTTCCTGACGCTCGCCCTCGAACAGATGACGCGCGACCGGCCCGGCGAAAAACTGTTCAATGAAGTCGTCTTCGCCTCCCCCGATGTCGATGCGGATGACTTTATCGAGCGCGTCTCCGCCATCGACAGCCTCGCCGACGATTTCACACTGTACGCCAGTTCCAAAGACCGCGCGCTTCAGGCCTCCCGGCGCTTCAACGGCACAGGCCGCCGCGCTGGGGATTCTGCTGAACCGGTTCTGTTGCCCGTGCTGAACACGATCGATACGTCCGCGG
Source organism: Hyphomonas sp. GM-8P (assembly GCF_003263315.1). NCBI lineage: Bacteria > Pseudomonadati > Pseudomonadota > Alphaproteobacteria > Hyphomonadales > Hyphomonadaceae > Hyphomonas > Hyphomonas sp. GM-8P. The sequence continues at coordinate 44,446 of NZ_AWFE01000059.1, read as the reverse complement.
TCTCCGATGGCGGGCTAGGCCATTCAGACATTTTTGGCGCCGCTTTTACGGACTTCCAGGCCATCCTGTGGCTGAGCCTCGAACCGGACCAGCGCTGCCTGCTCGGCCGGCGTGAGGAAGGCAATGCAGTCGCCTGGGTGCTGGGCACGCCGCGCACGGAGTTCTGCGGCCAGCAGGCCTTCTCCACCGCCATGACCACGATGCGCCGTGTCGGCATGGAAGAGTCCGCGCTGGTCCTGTCCGAACAGGCCGCCGAAGCGGAATCCATCGGCTCGCCCGACGCCCCGCTCTGGCAGTCAGCGCTCAGGATCGTTCAGTGGCTGGGCACCGCCGGCCGGTTCATGCCTGAGACGGCGCCTCAGTAACTGTCCGGTGCGGGTCGGAGTGGTTCCACTCCGCCAGCATGGTGCGCAGCGCCGCGATGAAGGCGATGGGCTGGTCCAGCATGACATGATGATCTGCATGCGGAATGGAAATGAACGGCACCTGATAGCCGAGCAGCTTGCGCATGTATTCGCGCACATCGTCCGGCATCAGCGAACTGGTCTCTCCCCGGATGATCGCTACCCGGCAACGCGCGGCCTGAAGCAGGGCGCCGGGGTCTTTGCCGGGATCGAAATGCGTCCAGATCATGGGATCGAATTTCCAGGTCCAGCCGCCCTCGTCCGCCTTCCGGAGGCTCCAGCGGGCAATATAGTCGACGGCATAGAGGTTCTCGCACAGTTGCGGCGGCGCGAGCCGGAAGCGGCTGAGTGCCGAGGCGAGGTCGGGATAGACCCGGTTCGGGCGGCCCTTGCGGTCCGGCCCGCGGTGCGGCCGCTCCGGCGGATTTACCGGGCTGTCGACGATCACCATGCCGTCAAACCGGTCGCCATATTTCGCGCCGGTCACCAGCGTGACGAAACCGCCAAAAGAGTGTGCCACAATGATCGGCTTGGTCGGCCCGTCGAACAGGCCGGCGGCCTCGGCCACGGCGACTTCCTCTTCCGCGAATGTCGCCATGTCGTAGCTGTCGCGGAAATCGCTGTCGCCCATGCCGGCGAAAGTGATCGCGGCGACGTTGTATTCCTCGGCAAAGTAAGGCGCGATGAAATCCCACCAGTGGGCATGGGCGCCATTGCCGTGGACCAGCAGGAGGCCAGGCGCGCCACGCTTACCCCAGCGCTGATACGTGACGTTCGCGCCCTTAACCTCCACCGAGCCCGTTTCATAAGGCGTGGCGACCGCCTTGCGGAACCATTCCGGCGCAGGCGGCACCGCGCCCTTGAACTCGGCCAGCGGCCCGCCCTCCGAAGGAATCTCCGGCGGCTGGTCCCTGACGATGCCTTTGCTCTCCCCGCTCATTCATTTCTTTCCTTTTTTTGAATTCTGGGACGGGGCTCCTCATCTGGCAAGTCCGGCCCTCGGGGCATATCCGGCACGGCTTTTGCGCCGAATGTCCCAAAAAGGGACAGGACGGCCCATGTTGAAACAGATCAGTCTCGCTTCCGCACTCGCGCTCATGGCCGGGTCCGCCTCCGCCAGCCCGGAACTGGCCGAACTCTGGGGCGCGAAAGCCGCTGCCCTCGCCGGGGAGTCCGCACCGCTGCTGGACACGGCCCGGCAAGGCCGCCTGCCGGTGCTCGACGAAGATTATGTGATCGAGGTGGAGCGGTTCGCCTTTAATGCCGCGAGGCTGGGTAACTGGACGGTGCAGGCCGGTGTGCCGGCGGCGATAGGATGCAGTTTCCGCAGCCTTGGCGAGGAGGCCGAGATCGAACTTGAGGCGCTGGAAGGCGCCCGGTCGGCGCGCGCCTCGGCCGAAGCCCTGAATGGTCTCATGAGCCTGTTCGAAGATGCCCGCACTCTGTCAACTGCCGCTGCCTGGACTGCCCGGCATGGGAGCGGCCATCCGGTCGCGCTCGGCCCGCCTGCAGCCTGTCCGGAAACACCTGCCCGTCTCGACCGCGTCGCGGTGCGCTGACCCTCAGGGCCGGAACACGGCCGCCGGGTCTTCCAGCAATTCATAGGCGACATGCGCCTTCAGCTTTTCGGTGAGCGAAACTGCGTCGCCCTGCAGCGTCTCCGGATCGATCATCTGGCCGAAGGTCATCCGCATTTTCGAGCCCTGCTTGTTCAGCAGCTCGTGGAACAGGGTTATGTCGCGCAGCTCGCCGCTGAGATTGCAGAGCAGGTAATAGAGCCGCGAATTCCACGCATCGAGGTTCAGCGGCAGGATCGGCGCTTTCTGCTTTTTCGCAAGGCCGATGACGGTGGAGAACCAGTCCTTCTCAATCAACCGGTCGCCTTCTTTCCGCGCGAGGCGCCCGGACGGGAAGATGACGACGCACTTCTCTTCCGAGAAGGCTTCCCCTGCCCGTTTCAGCGTTTCGCGCGCCTTGGCGGGGGAGCGTTTCTCCATCACCCATTCGACCGGGATGATCACATCCTCGAACTTCGGATTGACGCGGATCGCATCCGCATTCGCAAAAAAGATGATGTCGTCGCGCACCCGCTTCAGCAGGTCCCAGACGGCGACCCCGTCGGCGAGCCCGGTCGGATGGTTCGCGGCGACGATCAGCCGGCCTTCGCGCGGCATCCGTTCGATGCCTTCAACAGTCAGGTCAAAGGCGAGCTGGCGGGACAGCCGGTCAAAGGATTCGCGGCCATTCAGCGCGACAATCTCGTCGGCCATGCGCCGGGCCTTGTCGTAGCCGAGCATGGAATAGAGCACCGGGCGCACCAGCGGCCAGGCCGGGCTCGCCCGCAATTTCGGGCAGCGCTCCTCGATCAGCACATCCACGATGTGCAGGTCATCTGGCGTGTCGACATCCAGGAAGGCCGACTTCCGCGGCGCCAGATTTTTTTGCGGGAGTGTTTCGTCACTCATTTTCGGGCGTTTCTCCAGAAAACCAGCATAAGCCAAGCCGGAAACCTGCGGAAGCGCCGCAAACAGCCCCTTTTTACAAGGGGATTCAGGCCATTTCCGACCCCGTTTGCGCGTTGCCCCGGCAATCGCAATTCATTGAGTTTTCAACACTTCTGAAAGGAACGCTTTACTAAGCCGTAAGCTGCGCGTGGCAAAGTGAACGCACATCGGGGGCAGGTTAAGGACCAGCCACAAAGGAAAGGCATCGGGGTAGATTTTATGAAAGTTCTCTGGGTTGAAGATCACGCGCCGGTGCGCGACATGCTGGCCATCGCTGCGGACAAGGCTGCCCGCTCGCGCGTGCAGGTCGACCTCGTCTTGGCGCCGACGCTGATGGCTGCGGAATCGCGCCTGCGTCTTGAGCGTTTCGACCTTGTCGTCCTAGACCTCGGCCTGCCGGACTCCATCGATCCGGACATGACGATCGCCCGCATAGCCAATATGGGCAAATACCGGATCGCCGTCGTTTCCTCGATGGATACGCGCGATCAGGCCGTTGAAGCGGCCCTGCGTTGCGGCGCCAACATCCACCCGGAAGCCATTTTCAAGGCCGGCCTGCCGTTCAACCGCTTCATCCAGAGGCCGGACAGTTTCGAGGATTTCCTCATGGACCTGATGCCAACGGCCGCCGACACGCCGGCCATGCGCGTGCGCGCTGCCTGATCCCTTATGCTTGCCCTTCGGGGCCAGAGCTTGCTAAGCCGCTCGGAACCACTTCCGGGCGGTTTTCTTTCGCCTATCACTGACGGGAAACAGCCTCGGCATGGATTTCTTCACTTCAGCGCCGATCACGTCCAGCCTGCTGCTGGCCAATATTGTCGCCAGCATGATCGGCTTCGGCGCGACGGATTTCATCAACCAGAACTCGCTCTGGATCCAGCCGATCCGCGAACAGCGCCAGTGGCACCGCGTGCTCACTTCCGGCTTCCTGCACGTGAACGGCATGCACCTCTTCGTAAACATGCTGACGCTCTATTATTTCGGTCCGCCACTGGAGAGCGTATTCGGCAGCACCGGGTTTGCGATCCTCTATTTCGGCTCCCTGCTGGGCGGATCCTTCTGGGAAATCATCGATAAAAGCCGCCAGCCGGATTATCGCGCGATCGGGGCCTCCGGCGCCATTTCAGGCCTGATGTCGGCTGTCGGCATCCTGTTTCCCTTCGCGACGATCTACCTGATGTTCGCCCTGCCGATCTGGGCCGGCCTCTATGCCCTGCTCTTCATCGTCATCAGCTTCATCTATTCCCAGCGCGAGAACACGATGATCGCCCACGGCGCTCACCTTGGCGGCGCGGTCGCCGGGATCGTGCTGACGCTGGTCCTGAAACCTGACGCGTTCGGCAGGCTGATGGACCAGATCGCCCGGCAGTTTGGCTGAACCATTCATGGGAAACGTGCTCCGCCAGTACAGGGAACGTGTGGACGCAGGTCTGCTGACTAATGATCCCGTACAGGCAGAAGCGGCCGAATTACTGGACGACCTCGCCCGGCGCCTCGCCAATCCGCCGAAGGGCGGCTGGTTCTCGAAGCCGGAACCCGTGCGCGGACTTTACCTCTGGGGCGGGGTCGGGCGTGGCAAGTCCATGCTGATGGATCTGTTCTTCGAGGATGCCGCGCCGAAGGCGAAACGCCGGGTACACTTCCATGAGTTCATGGCCGAGATCCAGGACCGGCTGGATACCTGGCGCAAGATGCCGGAGGACGACCGCAAGCGCTCGCCATGGCGCGTGAAGAGCGCCGGCGACGATCCGATCCCGCCGGTCGCCAAGCAGGTCGCCACCGAGGCGCAGCTGCTCTGTTTCGACGAATTCCAGGTGACGCAGATCGCCGATGCGATGATCCTCGCGCGCCTGTTCGACCAGTTGTTCTCGCGCGGTGTGACCATGGTGGCGACCTCCAACCGCGTGCCAGATGATCTTTATAAGGATGGCATCAACCGCCCCCTCTTCCTGCCGTTCATCCAGCACCTGAAAGAGCGTTGCGATATCTTCCACCTGGCCTCGGACCGCGACTACCGGCTGGACCGGCTGATCGCCGCGCCGGTCTGGTATTCGCCGCTGGGGCCGGAGGCCGATGCTTCGCTGGAAGAGGTCTGGACCCGGCTCACCTCCGGCGCGCATGCCCAGCATGTCACGCTGACGGTGAAAGGGCGCAAGCTGGAGGTCAGCCGAGAGGCGGCCGGCGTGGCCTGGTTTACATTTGAAGAACTCTGCGCCCGTCCGCTCTATTCGCGCGATTACCTGACCATCGCAGCGAACTTCCACACGATCATCCTGCAAGGCATTCCGCAGCTCGGCGCCGACAAGCGCAATGAAGCCGCGCGTTTCGTCGCCCTGATCGATGCACTCTACGAAGCAAAGATCAAACTGGTGGCGAGCGCAGCGGCAGAGCCGGAAACGCTGTACCCGGAAGGGGACGGTGCCTTTGAATTCGAGCGGACGGTGAGCCGCCTGCACGAGATGCGCTCAACCGACTACCTCGCCGAGGAACGCGTCGAGATCAGCGTCGACTGACACGGCGCTTGGACTCCTTGCCGTCGCCGCTCAGCAGGTCTTCAGCAACAGCACGCATGACCTTTCCCATTTCGGTCATCGGTTCGGATAACGGCGAGCCTTCGCGCCAGATCAGCCCGATCTTGCGGCGGGCGAGCTTGTGCCGGATCGGCCGGACGACCTGGGTCGGATCGCGCTGGGCCTCCACCACGGCATAGAGGTTCGGCAGGATCGCCACCCCCTCCCCCATGCTGGCGGTCTGGCGCACGGCGTCCAGCGACGTGCCTTCATATTCGGTACTGATGTGCGCGCCCGCGGCATCCGCCAGCTGCTGGATGATCAGGCTGAGCCGGTGACCGGGCCCAAGGCTCAGCAATTCCCGACCGCGCAAGGCTTCCACATCGACCGGGCCGTTTTGGGCGGACAATTCATCTTCCTGCGCGGCGCAGACAAACAGCGTCTCCTCGAACAGTTCCATGAAAGCGCTGCTGGCATGGTCCTCCGGTGTCGAGATGATCATGTCGAGTCGGCCATCGTTCAGGCGCTCATTGAGGTCTGCCATCCGGGATTCATGCACACTCATGCGCAGTTCCGGAAACAGGCGGTGAAGTTCACGGACAGCGCCTGGCAGAAGGTATGGCCCGATGGTCGAGACCGTGCCCAGCCGGTAGCGCCCGGCCACTTCCCCTGCAGGCCGCAGGGTGAACGCCTTCAGGTCCTCGACCTGGATCAGGATGGCCCGGGCCCGGCGGACGACCTCCTCTCCCAGCGGGGTCATGAAGGCGCCATGACGGCCGCGCTCGACGAGCACGGCGCCCAGCTGCTGCTCGGCTTCAGCGATCTGGGCCGACAGGCTCGGCTGCGACACGTTCAGCCGGCGCGCCGCTTCATGGAACTTTCCGGTATCGGCCACGGCGACCAGGTATTGCAGCTGTCTAAGCGTTGGGCGCATTGGGGAATCCCTGTTCAGAAACGGGTCATTATTGATAGTTTTTTCTTATTGAAACAAGAGAGTTTTTATATTGGAACTATCTATTGCGCCACGCCAGATTACAGCGATCAGACCCAAGGAGCCTGCTTTCTGTGTACATACTGATGGCATTTAATCTGAGTGCGTGTCGTCACTACAGTGAAGTGACCCGGTCTGTTGTGGACCCACCGTCCACAAACTGAGCGCCCACCGCGCACGTTTCCTCCCTCCTCCAATCCAGTATCCCCCCCAGCATCGAAAGGAGTTTCGCATGCCGCGCTTTGCTGCAGGCGTTGTCCGCTTCCAGAACAATGTCTACCCTGAAAAACAGGGTCTTTTTGAAGAGCTCAGCAAGGGCCAGTCCCCTGAAGCACTTTTCATTGCCTGTTCCGACTCCCGTGTCGAAACGGCCATGATCACCCAGACCGAGCCGGGTGAACTGTTCATCTGCCGTAACGCAGGTAACATCGTTCCACCGCATACGGAGAACACCGGCGGCATGACGGCGTCCATCGAATACGCCGTCGCTGTCCTGAAAGTTCCGCACATTGTGGTCTGCGGCCACACCGAGTGCGGTGCCATGAAAGGCGCGATGAATCCGGAAGGCCTTGAGGGCCTGCCGCACGTCGCAAAATGGCTCGGCTATTCCAAGGCTGCCGTGGATGTTGTCGACAGCATCGCTGAAGACGAAACCTCCCCGGAAGAGCGCATGAAGATGCTGATCGAGCAGAACGTCCTGCTCCAGCTGCAGCACCTGCGCACCCATCCGAGCGTTGCCGCCGCCCTCGCAAAAGGCACGACCGAGCTGCATGGCTGGGTCTACGACATCCGCTCCGGCGAAGTCGAAGCCTGGGACGAGGCCGAAGGCAAATTCATCACCATCGACTCCCGTTACGCCGCCCAGATCCGCGAACTCGCGGGCGACCATACCTGCGCGGCGTGAAGCGGGTCCTGAACGAACGGATCCAACCATATGTCTTCCTCCCAGACAGCTGCGCCCGGCGGGCGCAGCCCCTTCTTTGACCTCTCGAACATGAGAGGCGACCTGTTCGGCGGCCTGACCGCCGGCATCGTCGCCTTGCCGCTGGCGCTTGCCTTCGGTGAAGCCTCAGGCGCCGGCCCCATCGCCGGCCTCTGGGGTGCCATTTTCGTTGGTTTCTTCGCTGCCCTGTTCGGCGGCACCGGCTCGCAGGTCTCCGGCCCGACCGGCCCGATGGTCGTCGTCTTCGCCGGCCTCTATGCGGCGCTTGGCGGCAACCCGACGCTGGTTTTCGCGGCCGTTGTTCTTGCCGGTATCCTGCAGATCGGCTTCGGCGTGCTGAAGTTCGGCCAGTATGTGAAACTGGTCCCCTACCCGGTGATCTCCGGCTTCATGAGCGGCATCGGCGTGATCATCATCGCGCTGCAGCTCTCCCGCCTGTTCGGCCACGAGCCTGACGGCGGCGGCACGATCCCGGCCTTCACCGCGGTGCCGGGCGCCGTGATGGACCCGAACCTGATCGCCGTCGGCATTGCCGCGATGACGCTGTTCATCGTCTTCACCTGGCCGAAGAAGTTCGCCGCCTACGTCCCCGGCCCGCTCGCGGCGCTGGTGATCGGTACAGTGGTCAGCCTCTTCATTCCGGGCGCGCCCGTGCTGGGCGATATCCCGACCGGCCTACCGGAATTCGTCCTGCCGAGCTTCAGCACGGACACGGCCCTCGTGGTGCTTGAAGCTGCCTTCATCCTTGCGGTGCTCGGTTCCATCGACAGCCTCCTGACCTCGCTGGTCGCAGACAATATGACCCGGACGCGCCACGACTCCGACAAGGAGCTGATCGGCCAGGGTATCGGCAACACGATCGCCGGCATGTTCGGCGCCATCCCGGGTGCCGGTGCCACGATGCGGACCGTGATCAACATCCGTTCGGGTGGCCGCACCCGCATTTCAGGCGCAACCCATGCGCTCGTGCTGCTGGCCATCGTGCTCAGCCTCGGCCCGCTCGCCTCGCAGATCCCGCACGCCGTTCTGGCCGGTATCCTGGTGAAGGTCGGCTTCGACACGATCGACATGTCCTATATCAAGCGTGCCCACAAAGGCCCGCGTTGGGACCTCGCCCTGATGGTGCTTGTGCTTGGCCTGACGGTCTTCGTCGACCTGATCACGGCTGTGGCTGTCGGTGTGGTCCTCGCGGCCCTCGCCTTCATCAAGAAGCTGGCCGACGACCAGATCGCCTCCGTGCAGCACGAGGCCCCGCCCCAGTCCAGCGAAGAGGAAGTGACCCTTCTCTCCCGCTGTGGCGGCCGGGTGATGCTGTTCGACTTCGGAGGCCCGCTCAGCTTCGGCGCAGCGGCTGACCTTGGCCACCATGTCCGCAGCCGGGCTGGCGACAAGGTCGAGATCATCGTGCTGGACTTTGCCCGCGTGCCCTTCATCGACGTCTCCGCCGTCCGCGCGGTCGAGACGATCATCGAAGACGCACACGACGCCGGCAAGGATGTCTACTTCACCGGCATGAGCGAGGAGGTCGAAGCCGTCCTCCACCGCTTCGCCGCCGACCAGGTGCCGGGCAGTGAGGACAAGCGTTTCGGCAAGCGCCGCGACGCCCTCACCGCGGCGCTCACCCGCCTAGATGAGAAGCCGACCCCCGTACCGGCCGAATAACAGGAGAGCCCCCCCGTTCCTGACCTTCGCCCCGCGCCTCCTCTCTCCAGGCGCGGGGCTTTTTTTTTGCGCGGAATTCCCCCGAAATTCCACCTAAAACCCCATGGCTGCACCTCTTCCCTAAGAAGGCCGCAATTCCTATCTATACCTGAGCGCGATGAAACTCATGCGCATTCCGGTACAAGACGTCGCCGCCAGACGGGGCTAAACAGTTCCGGACATTCCAAATTGGAACCATCGCCGGTTTCACGGGATAGGTTCCGGAAGGAGGATTTTAGAGATGGCAAACAAGATTGCTGCCAGTACGAGTATGACGCTCAGCCCCGAACAGGGCCTCAGCCGTTATCTCACCGAAATTCGCAAATTTCCGATGCTCGAAAAGAACGAGGAGTTCATGCTGGCCCGGCGCTGGCGCGAGCAGGAAGACACTGAAGCCGCCGAGAAGATGGTGACATCCCACCTGCGCCTCGTGGCCAAGATCGCCATGGGCTATCGCGGCTATGGCCTGCCGATGGCCGAAGTGATCTCCGAGGGTAATGTCGGCCTGATGCAGGCCGTGAAGAAATTCGACCCGGACAAGGGCTTCCGCCTGGCAACCTATGCCATGTGGTGGATCCGCGCCGCGATCCAGGAATACATCTTGCGCTCGTGGAGCCTGGTGAAGCTCGGCACGACGGCCGCCCAGAAGAAGCTGTTCTTCAATCTGCGCCGCCTGAAAGGCGAGATGCAGGCGCTGGAGGAAGGTGACCTGAAGCCGGAACAGGCCAGGCTGATCGCCGAGAAGCTCAATGTCTCGGAAAGCGAAGTCTATTCGATGAACGGGCGCATGTCCGGCTCCGATGCCTCGCTGAACGTGCCGATGGGCACCGATGGCGACATGGAATGGCAGGACTGGCTGGCCGATGACGAGCCAGGCCAGGCCGAGGAATTCGCCAACCAGCAGGAATTCGATGCCCGGATGGACCTCCTCTCCGCGGCCATGGAAGACCTGAACGAGCGCGAACGCCACATCCTGACCGAGCGCCGCCTGACGGACGACCCGAAAACGCTGGAAGAGCTGTCGGAAGAATACAATGTCTCCCGCGAGCGCATCCGCCAGATCGAGGTCCGCGCCTTCGAGAAACTGCAAAAGGCCATGAAGCGCATGGCCAAGGAACAAGGCCTGCCGACGGGGAATTAATCCCCGCCGGCGGTCTCCACCACGTTCTTCACCGCCTCTTCCACATCCTCATCTTCCAGGATGTCCGTTGGGTCGACACCCAGCACGACGGAGACGATCAGCGCGCCGACGGCCACCGCAAACACGATGATCGCGACCAGTCCGCCGCCGATGCCGAGCGTGCGGGCGAGATAGTTCGTGATTTCCTCATAGCGGAACACGCCCACGGCCGCGACGACGAAGCCGCCGATCTTGGCGGCATATTCGATCTGGCTGGGATAGGAGCGCAGGTGGAAGAAGACGAGCAGCAGCGTCCAGACCCCGAAGCCCAGCGCCACAAGCGGCGCGACAATCGTATAGGCACTCGCCGAGCCTGATCCGGTCAGCAGCGCCATGGTCTGCAAATACGCCGCGTTCAGCAGCGGCCAGATCAGCATTACCGATCCACCCAGCGCAAGACCGAAGGAAATGCCGGACGGCGTCGCCCCGTGCAGGCGCTCCAGCCCCTTGCGGTATTGCACTAGCAGGATGCCGATGCCGAGCAGCAGCAACAGGAAGAACACTTTTACCGGCATGACCCAGCGGTGCACCGCCCCGGTGACCGAAGGGGATTGGGCAGCAAGCCTGTTGAGACGCTGGCGGAATTCCGCCTTGGCCGTGCAGCAGTCGCGGATCGACATGCGCTCCCCTGCCGGGAAACAGAGCAACGCCGCATCAGCCGCCACGGAATAGCGCAGCCATTCCTGATCGCACTGGGCCTGGTATTCGCCGAGGCCGCGGTCAACCCCCGAAAGGATGCGCATGCGGGCCAGCACTTCCTTCACCGGCGCAATCGGCGGCGTCTGCTCTGAGGCGGGCACGCCGCGATCCGCAGCCAGGGCTTTCGGCGCGATTTCGAAAACGGACCGGGCCTCCGAGGACTCAAACGCATCTGAAATCAGCCATGCCCCGAGCAATGCGACCAGGAGGCTCGCCCCAAGCACAATGCGCCCATACTTAAGCTGGCCGCGCCACATCGCATCGACCAGCAACACGGCCGGCTGCCAGAAGGCGACCAGCGCCAGCAGGCCAGCCACAGGGAAGAAGATGAAATTCTGCGAATCCAGCGAGGCCAGCCGCAGGGCCAGGCCCGAAGCGCCGAACTCCCCAAGCAGGAAGCCGGTTTCCAGCAGGAAGGCGAGGTATAGCAAGCTGAACAGGATGGTGACTGCCATGCGGCTGCCAACATGAGTCTTGGTCATGCGCGGATCTCCCCTTCCGCTTTCTGAAGTGCCTTACTCCTACCGCAATCTTCAGCACAAACAACACATTACGTTGACGGCCCGCGCCCCTGTCTATTTCCGGGAACCGGGCTGCCTTCTCAGCCGTTTATCGCCCAAGACCTGACCACACGCCCCGAAAGGAGGTTTGAAATGAAATTCAGACTCGTCACCACCGCGCTGGCCGCTGCCATGGGCGCAGGCCTGATGGCCTATGCCGACCCGCCGCAATCCCGCCCGGGCGACCTGCCGCCGGGTCTGGCCAAGCAGGGCAAGATACCGCCGGGCCACGCCAAGAAAATGTGGAAGAAGGGCGAATACCTGCCCGCGGACTATCGCACCGGCCACTATTTCGAGGACTGGCGCCGCTATGACCTGGAACCGGCCCCTCCGGGCTATCGCTGGGTCGTGGTCGACCAGGACGCCTACCTGATGGAAGTCACAACTGGCCTTGTCGCCAATGCCATCATTGATCTGCTCGACTGATCGTAAACCCCAGCGATTGATCGCAGCAGACGGAGCGGGCATGGGTAACCCCATGCCCGTTCTTCCTGTTTCTGACCCTGCCGACCCCCGCGTTGCGGCCTACACCTCCATCCGCGAGAAGGACCTGACCTCCGGCCATGGCGGGCGGTTCATTGTCGAGGGCAAGGTGACGCTGGAGACGTTGCTGACGCGCTCGCGCTTTGCCATTGAGAGCCTGTTCCTGGCCGAGTCCCGGATGGAGCCGCTGGCAGAGCTGCTGGCAAAAGTGCCTGCCGATGTGGCGGTCTACACCGCCCCGCAGGAGGTGATGGATCAGGTGGCCGGCTTCCCTATGCACCGCGGCGTGCTCGCCTGTGGCCTGAAAGGCAATATTCCCCAGACAGACGAATTTCTTGCCAGTCACTCGCCCGCCTCGCCGCTCCTGCTCCTTTCCGACATTTCGAACCACGACAATACGGGCGCCTGCTTCCGCAATGCCGCGGCCTTTGGCGCGGGCGGCGTCCTGCTGGACGAACGCTGCTGCGATCCGCTCTACCGCAAGGCCATTCGCGTCTCGTCCGGGGCGAGCCTATTCCTGCCCTATGCCCAAGGCGGGACGGGCTTGGACATGGTAAATGCCGTCTTAAACGCGGGCTATACCGTCTGGGCCATGTCACCTCGGGCTGAAGCCGCCTCAATGCAATCCCTACCCGTGCCGGACAGGCTCGCGATCCTGCTTGGCGCCGAGGGGCCAGGCTTGCCGGATGCTCTGATCAAGGCCGCTACGCCCGTGCGCATCCCCATGTCGGACGGCTTCGACAGCATCAATGTGGCAACCGCCGGAGCGATCGCACTGGCGCATGTGTTCGGGAAATCGGGCTGAGGTGACTCAAGAAAACGCCCTCCCCGGTTATGCCGGGAAGGGCGAATGGGGGACCCCCTGGTGTGATAGAGCCGCCCCGAGAGAGCCTCAGAATACGCGTGGACGTTCCGCCTTGTCGAGATGGAGACCGCACTCGGTCTTGTTCTGGCCTGCCCAGCGGCCGGAGCGCGGATCCAGCGGGTCCGATGCCGGTCGCGTGCACGGCCAGCAGCCGATGGACGGGTAGCCCTGATCGACCAGCGGGTGGCGCGGGAGGTTGCGCTGCTTCATGAACAGTTCGACGTCGTCGGCCGTCCAGCCGGCCATCGGGTTCACCTTGTAGCGGCCGTTCGCAAACTCGAAGACGGGCAGCTTCATCCGCTCGCCGCCATGGAAACGCTTGCGGCCGGTGATCCAGGCGCTGAAGCCTTCCAGCGCCGGTTCCAGCGGGCGCACCTTGCGGAGGGCGCAGCAGGCATCGGAGTCCGACTTCCAGAGCTTGTTGTCCGGATCGAGCACCTTGCGCTCGGTCTCGTTCGGCGGAATTGAGCGCACACCGGTCAGGCCGAGGCGGTCGATCACTTCGTCGCGATAGTCCAGCGTCTGTGGGAAATGCATGCCCGTATCGAGGAAGATCACCGGCAGGCTCGGGTCCACTTCGGCGATCAGTGACAGCATGGCCACGCTCTCTGCCCCGAAGCTCGACACATAGGTCAGTTGTTCCGGCCATTCGCGCACCATGGCGACACGCAGAATGGTCTGGGCCGAGGCTTCGCGCAGCTCGCCGTTCAGGCGGGCGAGACGGGTCTCGGTATCCTCTTTCTGCCGGAGTTTGATATCGCCATAGGGCATCAGGTCAGGTTCCGTGTCTTGCGTGGAACACCGAGACCCGGCCATCGGCCGCGGGCTGGTAGGTGTCCCGGAATTCATTCAGGGCTTCCAGAACACTAGGTAGTTCAGCGCGGGCGGTTTCATAAGCGTCGAAGCCTGAACGGTTCATGTAGAAAATCTGATCGCGCAGTACGTGTCCCACCGCGCGCAGCTCTCCCGTATAGCCATGACGGCGGCGCAGCAGCTGTGCCTGGGAGTAGCCGCGGCCATCGGTGTATTTTGGGAACGAGATCTCAACCAATTGAATCCATTCAAGAAATGGTTCCAGAAGCTCCGGATCGTCTTCCGGAACGAGGCGTACACCGACCGGCGCATTGCGCCCGGCGAGGCTTTCCGCCAGTTCCAGGAAACGGGCCAGCGGCAAGGTCACGGCCTGGTCAGGCTTTAGATCTTCTTCACCTTCCTGCCCGGCAAACAGCCAGATATTCTCGATTTCTGCACCATCCTTAAGCAGTGGCATAGAGGGCCTCCTTGAACGGGTCGGCGCCGACGCGCTCCAGCGTGTCGATGAACAGCTCATCGGGAGATGTGCGCAGTGCCATATAGGCGTCAATGATGCGCTTGACGGCGCCGGGCACGTCCTCCCCTTTCAGGGCAGGCCCGGCGATGGCGCCGATGGCGGCTTTCTCGTCCGCCCGGCCGCCGAGGCTGATCTGGTAGAACTCCTCGCCTTTCCGGTCGACGCCGAGAATGCCGATATGGCCGACATGGTGGTGGCCACAGGCATTGATGCAGCCGGAAATGTTGATGTGCAGCCGCCCGATCTCCCGCTGGTATTTCGGATCGGCGAAGACTTCCTGCACTGCCTGCCCGATCGGAATCGACCGCGCATTGGCGAGGTTACAGTAATCGAGCCCCGGGCAGACGATCAGGTCAGTGATCAGGCTCTCATTCGGCGTCGCGAGTCCGGCGGCATCGAGCGCCTGCCAGATCGCATAGAGATGCTTCACCGGCACATGTGGCAGGACGAGGTTCTGCGCGTGGGAGACGCGAATGTCGTCATAGGCGTAGCGTTCGGCGAGACCTGCAACGATTTCCATCTGAAGATCCGTCGCATCGCCCGCCGCGCCGCCGATCGGCTTCAGGCTGACGGTGACGGAGGCATGGCCCGCCTGCTTGTGCGGATGCAGGTTTACCTCCGCCCACTGGGCAAAGTCCGGCTCGGCGGCCTTGGCGGCCTCGAACGCGTCGGTGCCATCTTCGGCGTCGAAAGCCGGCGGGGCGAAATAGGCATGGATGCGGTCGATCTCGGCCTGCGGCAGGTCGATCTTCTCATGCGGGCGCTGGGCGGCGTATTCGGCCTCCACCTGGCGCGTGAACTCTTCCGGGCCAAGCTCGGCCACGAGGATCTTGATCCGCGCCTTGTACTTGTTGTCCCGGCGGCCATAGCGGTTGTAGACGCGCATGATTGCCTCGACATAGTCCAGAAGCTCCGCCTCCGGAACAAAATCATTGACTAGCGCGGCCAGCAGAGGTGTCCGCCCCTGCCCGCCGCCGACATAGACTTCGAAGCCGACTTGCTCGCCGCGCTTCACGATGCGCAGGCCAATGTCGTGCACGGCAATCGCCGCCCGGTCCGCCGCAGCCGCCGTAACCGCGAACTTGAACTTGCGCGGCAGGAAGGCGAATTCCGGATGGAAGGTGCTCCACTGGCGGATGATCTCGCACCAGGGGCGCGGGTCCATCACTTCGTCGGCCGCAGCACCCGCGAAATGGTCGCTCGTCACGTTGCGGATACAGTTGCCGGAGGTCTGGATGGCATGCATCTCGACCTCGGCGAGGTCATTCAGCGCATCCGGAATGTCCTTCAGGGCCACCCAGTTGTACTGGATGTTCTGGCGCGTCGTGAAATGGCCATAGCCACGGTCATATTTGGTAGACACTTCCGCCAGGCGACGCAGTTTCGCGCCGTTCAGCTGGCCATAAGGAATTGCGACGCGCAGCATGTAGGCGTGCAGCTGCAGGTACACGCCATTCTGCAGGCGCAGCGGCTTGAACTCGTCCTCCAACAGTTCGCCCGACAGGCGGCGGTTCACCTGCCCGCGGAACTGTTCCACGCGGTCCTTCACGATCCGGGCATCGAATTCGTCATATCTGTACATTAGGCCGCAACCTCTCTTGCGTGCGGGATGCCGAGCGCCGCTTCGGTGCGGCTGACCCAGCGCTCGACCGCCGGGAACTCGGAAAGATCGAAACCGCCCTCATGGGCGAGGCGCGTATAGGCGACGAGCGCAATGTCCGCGAGCGTCATACCCTCGCCGACAATCCAGTCGGTGAAGGTCAGCTGCATCTCCATCACGCCGAGGGCCCGGCGGCCCTTGGCCATCAGGTTCGGATCGATCTCATCATCGGATTTCTTCAGGTAATGCTTGTGGAACCGGCGCACGGCGATGGCCGTCTCGTGAGAGTATTGCTCCCAGAACAGCCAGCTCATCATCTTGGCGCGCTTGAAGCCATCCGCCGGGATCAGGTCGCTTCCTGCCTCTTCCGCAATGTAGAGCATGATCGCATTAGATTGCGGCAGGGTACGACCGTCCGGCCAGCGGGCGACCGGCACCTGCCCTACCGGGTTCACGGCCAGGAAGTCTTCCGTCTGCGTACCGCCTTTCAGGATATCCACTTCGACCCAGTCGAAGGGAATGCCCAGATAATTGGCCGTCCATTTCGGCTTCTGGCAGTTGCCGGAAATGGAGTCGCCATAAAGCGTCAGGCGGGTGATGGGTCGGGTCGGCATCAGGCATCGGCTCCATAGGCGACGGTCGGGCCGGTGGCGCGGATGGTTTCACGAATGGTTTCGCGGCCGGTGATCCCGCCGGTTTCGGTCACTTCCATGAAGTACGGATCGGTCACCTTGCCTTCCTGCTTCAGGGCTTCGGCGAGGCGGGCCTCGGCGATGTCTCCGGTGAAGGCGGCAGCCTTGCCGACATCGTCAGACCAGGTGCCGACTTCCGTCATCCAGACGGATTTGCCGGTCGCCGTTTCCCAGGCCGTCACGGCTTTCGGAGTCTCGGGCTTCAGTTTCGGGCGGACGGACGTCATGCGGAGACAACCTTCTGAGTAGGAATGGAGGCTTCAGTGGAAACAGGTGCGGCGACAGGCCCGGCGCGCAGGCCCGCCACTTCGCCGATGATCAGCAGCGCCGGGCCCTTGATGCCATGGGCCTCGATCAGCTGGGGCAGTTCTTCCAGCATGCCATAGGCGCGGACTTCATTTTGCCGTGTGCCGTTCTCGATCACGGCGACCGGCGTCTGCGGCGCGCGGCCGGCTTCGATCATTTTCTCGGCAATCGCGGCGGAGGTGCCGACGCCCATATAGACGCTGACGGTCTGCTCACGCCTGGCGAGCGATGCCCAGTCGAGGTCCGGCACGCCGCCCGCTTTCGCATGGCCGGTCACGAAGGTGACGGCCTGGGCATGGTCGCGGTGGGTCAGCGGAATGCCGGCGCTTGCCGCACATCCGAGGGCGGAGGAAATGCCCGGCACAACGAAAGCGGAAATGCCTGCAGCCTCAACGGCGTCCAGCTCTTCCCCGCCCCGGCCGAAGATGAAGGGGTCGCCGCCCTTCAGGCGCACCACGCGCTTGCCCTCGCGGGCGGACTGGATCAGCAATTCGTGGATCTGGTCCTGCGGCACGGAATGGTTGCCCTTCGCCTTGCCCACGGAGATGCGGTCTGCATCGCGGCGGATGAGGGAGAGAATCCCATCCGAGACGAGCCGGTCGTAGTAGACCACGTCCGCTTCCTGGATCAGACGAAGGGCTTTCAGGGTCAGGAGTTCCGGATCGCCGGGGCCGGCGCCGACAATGTGCACAACGCCCGCTTCCGAAGGCGCGAAGAGTTCGGCGCGCATCGCGGCTTCAGCGCCGGTCAGGTCTCCGGCATAGGCGAGCTCAGCGGCGCGCCCCGTCAGCGTGCGTTCCCAGAATTTGCGGCGGGCGGAAAAATCCGGCAGCGCGGCTTTCACCGTGTCGCGCAAGCGGCCAGCGAGCGCGGCGAGATCACCGATGCGCGCGGGCAGCAGCGCTTCGAGTTTTGTACGGATGGATTTTGCCAGCACCGGCGCCGTGCCGTTCGATCCGATCGCGGCGACAATGTCGCCCCGGTCCAGGATGGAGGGCACGGTGAAGTCGCAGAGCTCCGGCCGGTCGACCACGTTCAGCGGCACGCGGGCCGCGCGGATGACGGCAATGGCGTCCGGATTGTCTTCGGCGACGATGGCGAGCCGGGCGGTCTCCAGCGCTTCAGCCAGGCCGTCCATGGTCATGGTGGCCGCCTTCGAAGCCACCGCATGATCATGCGCTGGTCCGGCATGATCCGATATGATCACGGGCAAGGCGCCAGCAGATGCGAACAGGCGCAGCTTGCGCAGGGCTTCCTCGCCGCTTCCGACGATGACGACCCGCTGGTCCTGCAAATTAAAAAACGCTGGAAACTGGCGCATGCGCACAGAGCCCCTATTTAGCAAAGCTGATCAACACGCTGCCAAAATGGCTCTTGACGGGAGAGAGACAACTGGCAACCCCTACAGCGATGCTTTAGAGAAACTATTTATGGCCGAACCAACTGACCGTTTGCCCCCGCTGAACGCCCTTCGTGCCTTCGAAGCAGCCGCCCGGCGCCTGTCATTCACACAGGCAGCCGATGAACTAAATGTGACCCCGGGGGCCATTTCCCAGCAGATCCGCCAGCTGGAAGACTATGCCGGAACGCCCCTGTTCAAGCGTACGGGTCGTTCAGTTTTGCTTACAGATGCGGCGCAGGCGAGCCTGCCGCTGGTGCGCGAAGCCTTCGAGAGAATTTCTGAAGCAGGCCGCATCATGCAATCCCCCGCCCGCAAGGGCCGGGTCATGGTCTCGTGCGCCCCCAGTTTTGCGGCCAAGTGGCTCGCCCCCCGCCTCGACAAATTCCACCAGCAGCACGGCGGAATCGAGGCCTGGATCAGCGCAGATACGGGCCTGACCGACTTCACTACCGCCGACGCAGACTTCGCCATCCGTTACGGCCGGGGCGTGTATGACGGGCTGAAATCGGAAAAACTGCTCGATGAAACCGTTTTGCCGGTCTGCTCACCCGCCATGCTGGACGGGCCGGACGCGATCCGCCGCCCGGAAGACCTGAAGAACCACACCCTGCTCCACGATGAGAGCACGGAGGTCGACCCCTCCTGCCCGGACTGGGCCAGTTGGCTACGGGCACGCAAGGTAGAGGGCGTGGACGCCAGCCGTGGGCCGCGCTTCAACCAGGCGATCCTCGTGATCGAGGCCGCCGCCGCCGGGCGAGGTGTAGCCCTTGCCAAGCAAGCCATCGCAGCGTCTGACCTTGCCTCCGGCCGCCTCGTCGCGCCATTTGCAGACGGGTCGACAAGCATCGATTTCGGCTACTGGCTGGTCTGGCCGAAAGGGCGCCACCTCAGCCCCGACGTTCGGGAATTCATCAAATGGATCAAGGCAGAAGCCGCCGAGACGGAAGTGGTCGGCGTCTGAGCTAGAGCGCCGCGTCGAGCAGCAGGTAAGCCGCGAGACGCGGGCTGGCATTGCGGCTGGTCCGCTGGGTCTGCTCCAGCGCGTTCAGCGCGTCGTCCTGCTCCATCTCAACGAAGTTCGCTGCCAGTTCTCGCAGGTCATCGTCATTGCGCAGGCGCTGGGTGATGCGCTCCACCTGACGGCCGGCCTGTTCGAGGATCGCCGCCTTGCGCTGCTGTTCCCCCTTCCGGGCCGCCTCGGCGATCTTGCGCTTCATCTTCGGCTTGAAGGTCTCCGGCAGCTGGATGCCGGACGATTGCAGGCGAGCGATCAGCCGGTCGGCCACTTCCTCGCGGTCGCGCGGCAGCGGATCGTCCCGGCTCATGTCGGAAATGATATCGCGCCAGCCCATTTCGCCGGACTGTTCCGCCTTTGAGGCGGGCGGCGTGACGACGGCCGGCGGGGGCTCCGCAGCAGCCGGTTTTGTTTCGGGCGCTGGGGTTGCAGCTGCCGCCCCTGCTTCCGCTTGCAGGAAATCCGTCGCACGGCGCAGCGGGTGCGGCGGTGCGGCAGGCTCTTCCTTCACATCGTCGAAACGGCGGCGCAGCGTGACCGGGTTCGGATCCTTCGGATCGACGGTCTTGCCCAGCTCCAGCGGTGCGTCCTTTGCGTCCGGTTCCGGCGCCTTGTCTTCCGTCTTTTCCTGCCCGGCCGAGGCAAGCAGGTCCGCGGCTGCATCGAACAGGTCTTCGTCAGGATCGGTGGCACGGCGTGGCGGCGCGGGGCGTTTCGGCGCCTCGTCCTTCAGGGAATGGCCATTGGTGATCGAATAGCCATTTGTGTGGCTCTTGCCGTTCATATGGCTACCATTCACCGGCTCGCGGCTGGAAGATGGTGCTGGTGCAGGCTCCGGGCGCGGCTGCGGCGTCACGGTAGGCGGCGGAGCCGGCTTTTCCGGTGCAGGTGCAGGCGCCGCCTGCTGGACAACCGGCGGCGGGTCTTTAGCCGGCGGTTTCGGTTTCTGGCCTTCCAGCACGGCAGAGCGGTCGATCCGGGCAACTTCGGCGCGGGCCGCAAACTCGGTGCTGCGGAGCGAGGCCGCAGCTTCCTGGCCGGCCTGGCGCAGCCGGGCCAGCGCTTGGGCGGCTTCTTCCGCGGCGGCGCGGGTCGACTGGTTGATTTCATGATTGGCCTGACGCGCGCCTTCGATCGCGGAGGAGACAGCGTCCTTGAGCGCGTCTCCGGTCGTCATGGCGGCAGCGGCAGCGATCTCCCCTGCCCGGACGGCCGTATCGACCGTACGGCGGGACTGGTCGAGCTTCTCCTCGATCTGGCTGATCGCGAAGGTCAGCGTCTCGGTGCGGGCGCCAGCTTCGCGGGCAAGATTATCGAGGTCGAGCAGGCGTGCGGCCAGCGCTTCACTGGCCGAGCGCATGGCCTCAAGCTGGTTGTCCAGCAACTCATCTGCCTGCGAGATTTCAGTGGTCGCCGCGCGTGCCGCCGCGACCATGGCCTCGGCCTGGCGCGGGATCGCGTCGTTCATCTGATTGAGCTGGCTGCGCAGGTCACGGGCAAGGCCTTCCAGCGCCTGGCGTTCCGCAGAGAGGCGCTCGGTCAGGTCGCGGGCATTGTCGGCGCTGGCATAAGCGACGGATTCGAGACGCATGCGCTCATCGCCGATCTCGCCCGACATGGCCTTCATCGCCGTCAGGGCATGCGCCATGGCATGATCGATCTCGGCAGCGGCCTGTTTCATCTGCTCGGCAAAGGTAATGCCCTCGGTGCCGGCCTCGCGGGCGGGCGCCATCAAGCGGGTCGCAGCCGACATGACGAGGGCGTTCGCCGCACTCGCACGCCGGTTGGTTCGGCCCATATACCCGGCCATGACCAGCAACAGCGCGGGCACGGCAATGCCCATCGCCCCGCCTGCCAGGACGAACGGGTTAAGCGCCATCAGCGCGGGGACACCATAGAAGCCGAGGATCACACCGGCAGCCGCACCGATCCACATGGACGCAGCCACGAATCCGCCCACGACCATCCAGCTGCCACCATGTTGTGCCAGCTCGAAATATTCCGATGCCTCTTGCCTGGCCAGCAAATCCCGGCCAGAGGGCCGAGCTTCGGTGTTTTCGCTCATACCACCCTTATACCGCGTCAAACCTTCCGGCGCGAGACCGGAATGCTTAACAGCAAAGGGCCAACCGCCAGATCGTTATTTGATAGAATGCCCGAGAATCAAGGCGCTTTGAGGGCCAGCCTCGGACATATCCGATTTGTCATCCGGAGCATAATCGATGCCAAGCCAGGCAAGTACGCCGGCAATGACCAGATTCCGGATCAGAATGATGATAGCCACAACGGCCCCCATGACGTCAGAAATGTTCGGATTGGAAGCATTTTTGCCTCACGCTTCGGGTGTATAACGCGGAATTCTTTCACCGACAAACGATAAGTCATCGCATTTTAACCGCGTTAACCTCGTCACAAAGCAGGCCATGTCATACTTGCCGCGATAACCGGAGATGACCTCATGTCTTCCACCCTCGCCTTGCTCGACCGCGACCACCTCAAGGCCATGACCGGCGGAGACAAGGATCTCGCGCTCGAAGTGATCGACATTTTCCGCGAGCAGACCGGGCTGTGGATGCGCCTGATGGATCCGAAGGCCGAGCCGAAACAATGGGCCGATGCGGCCCACACGCTGAAAGGTGCCTGCCTGTCGCTCGGTGCGTTGCGCCTCGCCCGCTATTGCGAGCTGGCCGAAAAGGCCGGGCGTTCAGAGACACCGCCGAGCATTACCGCCGCTGCTGTCCTGCTGGGCGATGTGCGCGATTGCCTGTCGGCGACGATGGAAGAAGTGGCGAAAGCCGCTCACGAACTTGCCGGCAAAGGCGCCCTCAAAGCGTCGTAGCTCTCGAATTCATAGGCGATGCAGCGGTCGATCAGCGTCCGCCAGACGGGCTCCGCGATCGCCGGTGACAGGCCTGCCGCCTCGCAGGCCGCCTTCACTTTCGATACCACATCCTCAATCCGTGCGCGGTCGTGCACGATGTTCCGGTCGCCCTTGATGCGGGCGGCAGCATCCATGAAGGACTGGCGCTCAGCCAGGATTTCCACCAGCAGACGGTCGATCCGGTCCACCTCGTAGCGGACATCGGTCATCGTCTCTGCGGTCTCGGCAGTGTGCCGGCGAGGGTCGGAAGTGTAGGTCGTCATGCGGCCTCTCAGGTCTGATCGTCCTGCCCTATATGGGTGACGGCGCCTCTGCAAGGAACGAGGTGCGGTGCCGCAGCAGCGGGGTCAGAATTGCGCCAGTCCGACAGACTTGCGCAACTTGTTGAGCTTCTTCGGAACATTTTCGCCAAAAATATACCCCCACGGCATGCCTGTCGGCGTGCTGCCAATGGCTTCGAGATGGGCTTTCAGGCGCGCCTTGTCGCGGTTCAGGTGGAAAAGCATGGCAAAACTGTTGTGGGCAAACTGGCGCTCCACTTGGCTGGGCGCCGGCAGGTCAGCCAGCAGCGCGTGGAAACGATCATCCAGCGCGGCAATCTCGGCCCGGAAATCCTCCGAATACCGGCGCGCCCGGAACGCTTCTTGTTCCTCCCGCACATCATTCATGCCGGTTTCGTACAGCCATTCCTCGATCCACGCGCGCGCCTGCAGGGACAGGAAGGCCGCATTCGCCGGATCCGCGGCCGCCGCATCGGCGACGCCGTACATCTCTTCATGGCTGCCGTGCCACTTTGCGGTCAGGTAATTCAGGCGGGCCATTTCGGCGAGGAGGTTCGCCTCCCCTGTTGCCTTCAGGCCGGCGCAGATTTCCTCGAACACACCGTCTTCGTCACCTGTCAGCATGATCGCCCGGATGCGGAACGCATGCAGCGCGCTGTCGCCGGGCGTTTGCTGCGAGGCCCTGGCCAGCAGGTCCTGCGCGTGGAAGGCCATTTCTGCCATGTCCATGAACTGCCCGTCGCTGGTCAGGTCAGCCGTCGCATTGCCGCGCAGGCGATGGGCCCAGACATAACAAAGCCCGCCATGAATGGCGGGCATGGCCGGGTGGCTGTCCAGCGGCGGCAGGAGCGCCGCGATCTCCGACAGGAGACCGACACTATCAATAAAATGAACACGGTCCGCCGGCGGCAGCCCCGCATAGAGGGCGCCGAGCGCCGCGCCGTCTCCGGCCTGTATCAGGCCAAGGCCGGGCGCGACGTTCGGATCACCTTCGGTTGGATCGAATGGGGGCTGTTTCTTCCCGAACAGTCCGAACAGACTCATTCACCCGCCTTTTCCGCTTCCAGCTTGTCCTGCGTCTTCGTGTCGAAATCGCTGGCATCGTGACGTTCGCGCAGCTGGCTTTCCGGCTTGCCGAAAGTCCGGTTCACCATCTGGCCGCGGCGCACGGCGGGTCTTTCCCCCACCTGCTTCATCCAGCGGATGACATTGGTGTATTCGTGCACCTGCAGGAACTCGCCCGCATCATAGACAGCGCCGGTCACCAGCGCGCCATACCAGGGCCAGATCGCCATGTCGGCGATCGTGTATTCGTCACCGGCCATGTACTCACGGTCCTTGAGGTTCCGGTTCAGCACGTCCAGCTGGCGCTTCACTTCCATGGCGTAGCGGTTGATCGGGTATTCGTATTTCTCCGGCGCATAGGCATAGAAATGGCCGAAGCCACCGCCCAGGAACGGGGCAGATCCCATCTGCCACATCAGCCAGTTGATCGTCTCAGCGCGCTTGTTGTGATCCTTTGGCAGGAAAGCGCCGAACTTCTCGGCAAGGTAAACCAGCATGGAGCCGGATTCGAACAGCCGCGTCGGCGGGTTGGTGGAATGATCCATCAGCGCCGGGATCTTCGAGTTCGGGTTGATGTCGACAAAGCCGGAACCGAACTGGTCCCCTTCCCCGATATTGATCAGCCACGCATCATACTCGGCGTCCTTGTGACCAGCCTCGAGCAGCTCCTCGAACATGATCGTGACTTTCACGCCATTCGGCGTACCGAGCGAGTAGAGCTGGAAAGGATGCTTGCCCACCGGCAGCTCCTTGTCATGCGTCGGTCCGGCGATGGGGCGGTTGATATTCGCGAAGCGGCCGCCGCTGGCCTTGTCCCAGGTCCAGACTTTCGGCGGCGTGTAAGTGGGATCGGTCATGGCGTTCCTTCCTGCGTTTTGGTTCAGCTTAAGCTGTGGCGCGCGCCGCGCAATGCAAGGTCTCGCGCAATCAGACCCGCTCAACCTATCGTGAAGACCCCCTGACAATAAAAAAGCCCTCCCGGGGTGCAGGAGGGCTTTTTGAAATCAACTTGTGCCTGACGGATCAGACTTCCAGCAGCATGCGCTCCGGATCTTCCAGCGCTTCCTTGACGCGGACGAGGAAGGTCACTGCTTCCTTGCCGTCGACGATACGGTGGTCGTAGGACAGCGCCAGATACATCATGGGGCGGATCTTGATCTCGCCGTTCACGACGACCGGGCGCTGTTCGATGCGGTGCATGCCCAGCACGCCGGACTGCGGCGGGTTCAGAATCGGCGTCGACATCAGCGAGCCATAGATGCCGCCGTTCGAGATGGTGAACGTGCCGCCCTGCATGTCGCCAATGGTCAGCTCGCCATCGCGGGCCTTCTTGCCGAGATTGGCAATCGCCTTCTCGATACCGGCAAGGGACATGTCGTCGGAGTCGCGAACGACCGGCACCACGAGGCCTTTTTCCGTGCCGACCGCGACGCCGATGTCATAGTAGTTCTTGTAGATGATGTCCTGACCATCGATCTCGGCATTGACCGCCGGAACCTCTTTCAGCGCGTTGACGCAGGCTTTTACGAAGAAGCTCATGAAGCCCAGCTTGATGCCATGCTTGGCAACGAAGCTTTCCTGATGCTTTTTCCGCAGGTCCATGATGGCACCCATGTCGACGTCGTTGAACGTCGTCAGCATGGCGGCGGTGTCCTGAGCCTCTTTGAGGCGGCGCGCGATGGTCTGGCGCAGGCGGGTCATCCGCACACGCTCTTCCCGCGGACCGGTCTCGCGCGGAGCGCTCTGGGCCGGCGCTGCCGCCGGGGCTTTCGGTGCATTCACATATGCCATTGCATCAGCCTTTGTGGCACGGCCATCGCGGCCCGAGCCTGGAATTTTCTGAGGATCGACCCCGGCCTCAGCCGAGATGCGGCGGACCGACGGAGCCACCGGACGGTCACCCGGGGCAGCTGACGGCGCAGACGCTTTCGGGGCCGGCGCAGCTGCAGCCGGTGCAGCCGAAGCCCCTGCAGACGCGCTGACCCGTCCGATCACGGAACCCGGCGTCACGGACGTGCCTTCAGCCACCGTCCATTCGGCAATCACGCCATCGGCCGGGGCCGGCACTTCGAGGGCCACCTTGTCAGTTTCGATTTCTGCGATGGTTTCGTCTTTCTTCACCGCATCGCCCGGCTGCTTGAGGAAGGTGGACAGTGTGCCTTCGGCGACGCTCTCGCCCATCACAGGCACAACGATATCGGTTGAGCCGCCGCCGGAAGCAGCCGGCGCGGCAGCGGGCTTTGCCTCTTCCTTGGCAGGCGCAGCAGCAGCCGCAGGCGCGGGTTTCGCCCCGCCTGCCCCGCCTTCGAGACGGCCCAGCAGGGCACCGATTTCAACCGTGTCGCCCGGCTGCGCGAGGATTTCACCCAGCACGCCGTCTTCGGTGGCGGACACTTCGACGGAAACCTTGTCGGTCTCGAGCTCCACGAGCACGTCGTCTTTCTTCACAGCATCGCCCTTGGCTTTCAGCCACTGGCCAACCGTGGCCTCGGTGATGCTTTCGCCAAGCGTGGGGACTGTAATGTCGGTCATGAGATGATCCGTGTGCGTTATTATGTTTTTGAAAGTCAGGGCGAAACGATGCGGTCATCGACCGGATCGGGTGACAGGGCTGTCGTGACGAGGGCGTTCTGCTCTGCATTGTGCTTCGACAGGAGGCCGGTGGCCGTGGCCGCCGAAGGCGCGCGGCCCGCATAGCGCGGACGCGGGATCTTGGCACCGATCTGCGTGGCACACCATTCGATCTCGTCGCGGATGAAGGTCCAGCCGCCCATATTGCGGGGCTCTTCCTGGCACCAGACGAACTCGGCCTGCTTGAAGCGGGACATTTCCTGCATCATGGATTTGCGCGGCACCGGATAGAATTGTTCGATCCGCATCAGGTAGACATCGTCGACGCCCAGTTCCTCGCGCTTCTCGAACAGGTCGTAATAGACCTTGCCCGAGCAGAGTACGACGCGGCGGATCTTGTTGTCCTTGACCAGCTTGACCTTGCCTTCGCGGCCTTCGGTCTCCGCATCGTCCCAGAGGACGCGGTGGAAGCTCGTTTTCGAGCTCATATCGTCCAGCGAGGAGGTGGCCAGCTTGTGACGCAGAAGCGACTTCGGCGTCATGATGATCAGCGGCTTGCGGAAGTCACGGTGGATCTGGCGGCGCAGGGCATGGAAATAGTTCGCTGGCGTCGTCAGGTTGCAGACTTGCCAATTGTCTTCGGCACACATCTGCAGGAAGCGCTCAAGGCGGGCGGACGAGTGTTCCGGCCCCTGCCCTTCATAGCCGTGCGGCAGAAGGATGGTCAGGCCGCTCATCCGCAGCCATTTGCGCTCAGCCGAGGAGATGAACTGGTCGAAGAAGACCTGCGCGCCATTCGAGAAGTCGCCGAACTGGGCTTCCCACATGGTCAGCGTGTTCGGGTCAGCCAGCGAGTAGCCGTATTCATAACCGAGCACCGCCTCTTCCGAGAGCAGCGAGTCGATCACTTCATACTGGGCCTGGCCTTCGCGGATATTGTTCAGCGGCGTGTATTTCTCGCCGGTCGTCTGATCGACAATGTGGCTGTGGCGCTGCGAGAACGTCCCGCGGCCGCAATCCTGGCCGGAGAGCCGCACCGGGAAGCCCTCGTCCACCAGCGTCGCAAAGGCGAGATGTTCGGCCGTGGCCCAGTCGAGCCCCTGCCCCTTCGAAATCGTCTGTGCACGGTTGTCGATGACACGGGCGAGCGTGCGGTGGATGTCGACACCTTCCGGCACGGTCGTGATGGTCTGGCCAAGCGCCTGCAGGCGCTTCTTGGCGACGCCCGTCTTGCCGCGGCGCTCGTCGTCGTGCGGCAGGCCGAGGCCTTTCCATTCGCCGTCCAGCCAGTCGGCCTTCTTCGCCTTGAAATTCTTGCCGGCGTCAAATTCGCGGTCGAGATAGGTTTCGAAGTCAGCGACCTGCTGCTCCACCTGCTCCGCCGTCAAAAGACCTTCATCGACCAGGCGCTGCGCATAGATCTCACGCGTCGAGACGTGGTCCTTGATCTTCTTGTACATCACCGGCTGGGTGAACATGGGCTCGTCGCCCTCATTGTGCCCGAAGCGCCGGTAGCAGAACATGTCGATGACGACGTCCTTGTGGAATTTCTGCCGATATTCGGTCGCCACCTTGGCGGCATAGGTCACCGCTTCCGGGTCGTCGCCATTGACGTGGAAGATCGGAGCCTGGACCATCAGCGCCACATCCGACGGGTACGGAGAGGAGCGCGAATACATCGGGCTGGTCGTGAAGCCGATCTGGTTGTTCACGATGAAGTGGATCGTGCCGCCCGTGCGGTAGCCCTGAAGGCCCGAAAGCGCGAAACATTCGGAGACAACGCCCTGCCCTGCAAAGGCGGCATCGCCGTGCAGCAGCAGCGGCAGGACAATCGAGCGGTCCAGCTTGCCGGTCTCGCGGTGCGCCATTTCCTGCTTGGAGCGGGACTTGCCGAGCACGACCGGATCCACTGCCTCGAGGTGAGACGGGTTGGCGTTCATCGACAGGTGCACCTTGTTGCCGTCGAACTCACGGTCGGACGAGGCACCGAGGTGGTATTTCACGTCGCCGGAACCGAACGCATCGGCACCTTGCGTGTTACCGCCCTGGAATTCGTGGAAGATCTGCTCGTAGGGCTTGCCCATCACGGCCGCCAGCATGTTCAGGCGTCCGCGGTGGGGCATGCCAACCACGATTTCCTTCACGCCGAGCGCGCCGCCACGCTTGATGATCTGTTCCAGCGCCGGCACAGCCGCTTCGCCGCCATCAAGGCCGAAACGCTTCGTGCCCGGATAACGCTTGTGCAGGAAGCGTTCGAACGTCTCCGCTTCAATCAGCTTGGCGAGGATCGCTTTCTTGCCTTCATTGGTGAAGGCGACGCCCTTGTCCGGGCCTTCGATGCGTTCCTGCAGCCAGGATTTCTCTTCCGGATCGGAGATGTGCATGAACTCGATGCCGATCGTCGAACAGTAGGTCCGCTGCAGGATCTCCAGCATTTCCGGAATGGTCGCCGTCTCGAGGCCGAGATAGCCGTCGATGAAGATCTTGCGATCCATGTCGTCCGGTCCGAAACCATAGGTCGCCGGATCGAGTTCAGGCTGGGCGCCGGGCGAATCGAGGCGCAGCGGGTCGAGCTGGGCCGCGAGGTGACCGCGCATACGGTATGCGCGGATCATCATGATCGCGTGGATCGAATCCTTCACCGCACGGTGCACATCCGCTTCGGAAGCGGCCGGTTTGGCGCCCTTGATCTTCTTTTCGAGTTTCGGCTCCAGCAGCGCCCAGTTGCCGTCAAAGGCGGCAACCTGTTCGTCCAGCGCCGGGCGTGGCCAGTCGCTGCGTTTCCAGGTCGCGCCTTCGGCATTGCGCTCGGCGCTCGATGTGTCGTCGCCAAGGTCTGCGAAGAAGGCCCGCCAGCTCTCAGGGACTGAGCTGGGGTTCTTCGCATAGGCCGCCTGCATCTGCTCGATCCACTGGGCCGAGCCGCCATACAGGAAGGCTGTGTCCAGCAAGGCCGAATTGCCTTTGCTGCGCGAACCATTCATCGGGCTGCCGTCGTCTGCCATGTCCATTCCGTCCTCTGGGACATTTCCGTTCCCCACTATTTAGGAACGTAATGGTTTCCCGGTACCTACCGGGTGCATAAGTGAGGACGGCCTGGGCGGGGTCAGATCCTGGCCACGCCAAGAGCTGGCCCGCCGCGGGCCGTCCTGGCTAATTTATCCGGGCTTTCTAGCCCTTCAGTACCTCGACCATGGTCGTACCGAGGCGTGCCGGCGACGGCGAGACGCGGATTCCTGCTGCTTCCATTGCAGCAATCTTGCTCTCCGCATCGCCTTTGCCGCCCGACACGATGGCACCGGCATGGCCCATCGTCCGGCCCGGAGGCGCGGTACGGCCTGCAATAAAGCCGACCATCGGCTTCTTGCGGCCTTTCTTGGCTTCGTCGATCAGGAACTGCGCGGCTTCTTCTTCCGCGCTGCCGCCGATCTCACCAATCATGATGATGGACTCGGTTTCATCGTCAGCAAGGAACATTTCGAGGATATCGATAAATTCCGTACCTTTGACCGGGTCGCCGCCGATTCCGACAGCGGATGTCTGTCCGAGGCCCACCTGGGTGGTCTGGAACACGGCTTCATAGGTCAGCGTGCCCGAACGCGAGACGACGCCGACAGAGCCTTTCTTGAAGATGGAGCCCGGCATGATGCCGATCTTGCACTCGTTGGCGGTGATGAGGCCCGGGCAGTTCGGACCGATCAGGCGCGACTTGGATTTCTCCAGTTTGGCCTTCACGCGAACCATGTCGAGCACCGGAACGCCTTCCGTGATGCAGACGATCAGCGGGATTTCGGCGTCGATGGCTTCTTCGATGGCAGCCGCTGCGCCGGCTGGCGGCACGTAGACCACGGAGGCGTCAGCGCCGGTCTTTTCCTTGCCTTCGGCAACGGACGAGAAGATCGGCAGTTCCTGGCCATTGTCGGCCTTCCACATTTCGCCGCCCTTCTTCGGGTGGATACCACCCACCATCTGGGTGCCGAAATAGGCCAGCGCCTGGTTGGTGTGGAACGAACCGGTGTTGCCGGTCATGCCCTGAGTGAGGATCTTGGTATTCTTGTCGATGAGAATGGACATATCTGGTCTCAGGCGCCTTTAACTGCGTTCACGATTTTCTGGGCGGCATCGTCGAGGTCGTCGGCCGAAATGACGTTCAGGCCGGACTCCGCGATGATCTTCTTGCCAAGGTCGACATTCGTGCCTTCGAGGCGAACGACCAGCGGAACCGCCAGATTGGTTTCTTTCACGGCTGCGATCACGCCTTCGGCGATCACGTCGCACTTCATGATGCCGCCGAAGATGTTCACGAGGATGCCCTTCACGTTCGGGTCCTTCATGATAATCTTGAAGGCAGCAGCCACTTTCTCCTTGCCGGCGCCGCCGCCGACGTCACAGAAATTGGCCGGCTCTTCGCCGTACAGCTTGATGATGTCCATCGTCGCCATGGCGAGGCCTGCGCCGTTGACCATGCAGCCGATGGTGCCGTCGAGGGCGATGTAGGCGAGGTCCCACTCGGAGGCTTCGATTTCCTTCTCGTCTTCCTCGGTCTTGTCGCGGAGGTCGACGATGTCCGGGTGGCGGAACAGGGCGTTGCCGTCGAAGGAGACCTTGGCGTCCAGGACGCGCAGGTGGCCGTCTTCCATGACGATCAGCGGGTTCACTTCGAGCAGGCTCATGTCCTTCTCGGTGAACGCCTTGTAGAGGATCGGGAACAGTTTCTTGCCGTCTTCAGCGGCCGCGCCGTCCAGCTTCAGCGCTTCGTTGAGCTTGGTAATGTCTGCATCTGTCACGCCGGTTTCCGGATCGATGCTGAGCGTCAGGATCTTCTCCGGCGTGTCGTGGGCCACCTGTTCGATGTCCATGCCGCCTTCGGTGGAGACCATGAAGGCGACGCGCGAGGTGCTGCGGTCAACCAGCATGGAGAGATAGAGTTCGCGATCGATGTCGGCGCCATCTTCGATGTAGAGACGGTTCACCTGCTTGCCGTCCGGCCCGGTCTGCGCGGTGACGAGATGCTTGCCGAGCATCTGCTCGGCGAATTTCTTCACGTCTTCCTTGCTGAATGCGAGGCGGACGCCGCCTTTTTCGCCGGCTTCCGGCTCCACGAACTTGCCTTTGCCGCGGCCGCCGGCGTGGATCTGCGATTTAACGACCCAGAGCGGTCCGGGAAGTGAGTCGACAGCTTTCTGGACATCGTCCAGAGACAGGACGGGCACGCCGTCCGCGACCGGCGCGCCGAAAGATTTCAGCACGGCTTTGGCCTGGTATTCGTGGATGTTCATTCTGCTCTTGCCTTGTTTGCCTGGTCCGCCCCGGCAGGGTCACTGCCCCAGCGTGGTGGGCCGCTATATAACAGGCCTGAGTGTCGCCGCAACCAGCTGGGTACTAAACTTTGGACTCAGTGTCCGCCTCAATGACCGCCGGGGAATCCGGGTCATCTTCCGGGGCTTCTTCCGAGCTGTCTTCCTCTGCGCTCTCCCCGGCCGGTTCCTGAGTGCGTTCAGACATGCGCGGATCGAGTTTGACGCTGGCCAGAGGCGTCGGCAGCACGGGGCTCCACTCCGCCAGCTTGTCCTCGATTGCGACCGGTTTGGAGCGCACGCGCATCACCATCACGACCGTCAGCACGATCAGCAGCAGGCCCGCCAGGCCGAACAGGCCGAACTCGCCATCCGCCCGCATGGCAAAGCCTGACAGGAGCGGCCCGATGATCGATCCTCCGGCCCAGACGAACAGCAGGCCGGACATGACCTGCGGAATCAGGACCTTGGGCGTCCGGTCGATCGCGTGCGCCACGCACAGGCTGTAGAAGGACAGCGCCCCGGCGCCCCAGAAGCCGAGGGCAATAATGACGGACATTTCGCTGAGGCGAGTGCCGAAAAATGCAATGAACAGGGCGGCCATTGCCGACATGGCGCCAAGGCCCGCGATCACGAGGCGGCGTTCGATTCGGTCAGACAGGCGCCCGGCGGGCCATTGCAGCAGCAGGCCGCCGGCCCACGCCGAGGCGCTGGCGATGGCGGCCGCGGCTGTGCCCCCTCCCCCGATCTCGAAGCCTTCGAAATAGATCGGCAGAAGCGACTGGGTACCTGTGTTCACCGTCCCAGCGATCAGCGCGCCCAGAACAGCGGCAGGTGCCAGCTGGTAGAGCGCCTTCAGCGGCATGGACCGGCGCTCTGGCACAGGCGGCTGTTCCTTGCGCGTCAGGCAGACCGGCACGAGGGCCAGCGACAGGAACAGCGCCGCCCAGGTGTAGGCCCGCGTGTCCAGCGGCGACAGGCCCGCCACAAAGAACGGACCGATCATCAGCGAGAGCTTTGCCCCGGTGTGGTAGATGCCCATCACATTTCCGCGAGACTTCTGCGGCACCGCGCTGCCGAGCCAGCTTTCGATGCTGGTGAAGCTGAAGGCGAGCGTCACGCCCATGATCACGCGGAGCGGCGCCCAGTAGACCGCATCATGCACCAGCGACAGCGACAGCACGCTCACCGCATTCATGGCAGAGGCCGCAGCGAACAGGCGGATATGGCCGAACGTCGCCAGCGCGCGTGGGGCAAGCCAGGCGCCGAGCATGAAGCCAGCTGCATAGAGTGCCGCGATCAGGCCGATCGCCTGGGGCGGCGTGCCCATCGCTTCGAGGCCAAGAGGTGTCAGCACGCTGATCAACCCGCCGGCGATCTGCAGGATCATCACGGCGATGATGAGGACAATCACGTTACGCGTGTCGGACATCGAGGGACTGAGAGGCATTCTGCCTACCTGAATTTGTCGGTTGTTTCCTCGACAGTTGAGCCGTCACTGGCATGAATTGCGAGCGTCACCGTACCCTCGGTCCAGTTAATATCCAGTGATCCGAAATTCTCTTTCGGATATCCCGCACCGATTTGGTTGGCATCCATTTCGTCGGTCGTGTCCCGGTAGGATTTGTTGAACGAGGACGCCGTCAGCTCATAGGCCGGGTAAGGCAGCAGGCCATCCGCCTTGTAGAGGAAACCCGTATGCCGGTCGCCGGACACGAACACGACGCCGTTTGCACCGGTCTCGTTGATCAGGCTGTAAAGCCGCGCGCGCTCCGCCGGCAGGCGCGACCACGCCTCCCAGCCATGTGCATCCGAAATCACCTGGATCGACGACACGATCAGGCGCAGGTCCGCCGGCTTCTGCAGCTCGTTCTCCAGCCAGGTCCACTGGTCATTGCCCAGCATGTCCTGATTGGGATCGCTGGATGGCATGTAGCGTTCCTTGCCCTTCACGCTGGCATCGTCGGTGTCGGTCAGGTCAGACCGGAAGAAACGCGTGTCCAGCATGATGATCTGGGTGCGCTGCCCTTCGGGGCCGAAGCTGCGGGAATAGTATGTGCCGGGCCAGGCACCGACATCCTTGTCAGCGAGCCCCCAGAAGCGTTCGTGGATCCGCTCCGACAGGCGCCGGAATGCGAAATGCTTGCCGCCATCATTCAGGCCGTAATCATGATCGTCCCAGGCCACCATCATCGGGTGCGCCTTGCGCACGGCCTGGAAGTCTCCGCGGGCTGCAAGGTCTGAAAAGCTCTCGCGCAGCTCCGTCAGGTCAGCATCCCCGGTGCGATAGGCATCGCCGTCCGTATCGCCATAGACATTGTCGCCGATCATCAGGAACAGGTCGGCTGGCATGGCGGCGACGGACCGAAGGGTCTGGTTGTCGCCCTTCTCTTCATTGAGACAGGAGCCGACCAGGATACGCGTCAGAGCCGTATTAGAAGGTGGCAGCGGCAGGCCTTCCGGCGCGACCGGGTAATAGTCATCCGGCAGTCCGCGATAGTACGCCTCCAGCGCATCTTCGGCACTCTGCGGTGCCCGCGTAATCCCCGGAATGGAAATCGGCCCCGGCGCCTGGCAGGCGGCGAGACCGATCAATGATGCCAATAGGGCTGCCCTCTTCATCTCCCGCTCTCTTTTCTGGCTACACCTTCGTGTAGCGGCCTTTCGGCGAAGCGGTAAGGGCCAACACCGTCACACTGCAAAGAAAATCGACCACAGCATGCGTCCCGGAAGGAAAGTGAACAAACCTGCGATCACCAAGCCTCCAACAAAGGCACTGGTCATGCCTTTGGCGTGTTTGCGGAAGTTACGGCGCCGCGCGGCAGCGACCGCCATCGGCAGGGTAATGACCGTCCAGGCGGAAATGCCATGGATGAAGCTGAAATTATGGCCGTTCAGCCCCGTGATGAAGAAAGAGCTGATCGCCGTCAGCGCCATCGCCGCCACCCAGGTATAGCCGAGCTTGCGATGCAAGCCCGACCCTTTCACCCCGCGCAGCAGCACGATGCCGACGATGAAGGCAATCACCGCGCCCAGCACGTGAAGCTTCACCACGAAGGCGGCCTCGATGAAGGGCGTGACATTGATCCGGAAGTGGACCGGCGGATTGCCGGCGGATTGGAGAATAAGCCAGCTGACGATCCCATAGGCGACAGGCGCGATTATCAGCATGACTGTGTTACCGCTGATCCGCTTGGGCAGGCCGCTACGGCGAAACGTCTGGGCAAGATCTGACATGGTCGTTTGTTCCATTGTTAGGAGTGGCACGGACGGCTTACTGGAGTGTGATGGTCTGAACGGCGCCGGCTTCAGTCAGCTCGAAACGCGCCTGTTTGAACTTCGGCGGGCCCATGCGGGCCGAGGCATCATTGGAAAAGCCGAAGGGCTCGCTGGGGATGCCCAACAGGCCGAGGTTCAGCTCGCCATTGTCATTGATGTCCTGGTAGATCTTGATGCCATAGGCGCCCGGCGCGAGACCACTGAAGGTCAGCTCGGTCCCCTCCTGCACCGCCAGCAGCCCGCCGGCGACGTCATCATTCGTTTGCCAGCCATCGGCATCGAAGACAGCGACATGGAATGTGCCGGCGGCATCTTCCACACCCTCGATGCGAACCGTCAGGTCCGCAGCGGCGGCCTGTCCGACGATGCCTGCCGCAAGGCCCGCGGCGATGACGGAATTCAGAATGCGTTTCATGTTTTTCTCCTCGTTTGGATGCCGGGTCCGGTCTCGCTGACCGACTGTCCGGCTTTCGATGAGGAGAGATTGCGCAGTCCTTCCGGCCCGTGCCACGCCAACTACGCCGGGAGGCTGGAATCCTTCGCGAAATACGGCCAAAACGGTTCACGAAGCGCGAAATGCACAGGAGCGATCATGCCGGATTACCTGAAGAACCGTCTGCGGGATGCGGCGGTGATCCTTGGTATCGCGGCAATGCTCACCTTCTTCGGGGTGTACGACCAGGACTCGCCCGTCTGGGCCCGGTTCCTGATGTGGATCGTCACCTGCACGGTCGGCGTCACCACATCGACATTCGTCATCCCGGCCATTTTCGATCGGGAACTGGTGGGCAAGCTGGTGCCGGTTCAGGCCGCCGCCACCGCTGCGATCATTTCCGTCCCGGTGCTGGCGTCGCTCTATCTCTATATGGGCGCCTACGGGACCTGGGTACCGCTGCCGCTGCTGCCGATGCAGTATCTTTATGTCTTCGCCATTTCCCTGACGCTGACCGTGGGCGGTCTCCTGATCAGCCGGGCGAGAGCACGCGCTGACACGGGCAGCAGGCATGTCCCGGCCGATGCGGCGCAGCGTTTCCTGGGCCGTCTGCCGGTGAAGTTCCGCCACGCCGAACTCTGGGCCATCTCATCGGAGGACCATTACCTGCGGGTCTACACGAATCTCGGGGAGGAGCTGATCCTGATGCGCCTCGCCGATGCGGTGCGGGAACTGGACGGCGCGCCCGGCGTGCAGGTGCACCGGTCCTGGTGGGTCGCGAAGGCGGGGATCAGCGATGCCCGGCGCGACAATGGCAAGCTGGTATTGGTCCTGAAAAACGGAACCGACGTGCCAGTGTCGAGGACCTATCAGACCGTCGCGAAAGACGCCGGGCTCGCCTAGACGTCTCGCCCCGTCCTTGTCTCTCTGGCCTAATCTTTTCTGAGGGGCGGGCGGACATTACCCATGCCCTTCACCTTGTTGCAGCGCGCATGCGCCAGCTGAAGGTTTTCGGCCGAATCCGGCCCGCCGCGGGCGACGGCGATGATATGGTCATAGGTCGGCCGCTGGTGTTTCCAGACCGTCGAATGGGCGACGTCGAACCGATTGGACGGCATCGACTCCCCGCACAGCGCGCAGCGCCCGTCCTGGGCTTCCCATAAGGCCTTGAACAGGGGTGTCTCGGTCGGGGCGTAAGGCTGGCTCATCCGACGACCGGCACCGGCAGACCCCGGCGTGCGCAGGCGGCCTGCAGCGTGTTCACCAGCAGGCAGGCCCGCGTCATCAGGCCCACGCCGCCGGGCACCGGCGTGATGTAACCGGCGACTTCGGCGCAGCTGTCATAGTCCGCATCGCCGACGAGGCGGGTCTTGCCCTCCCCCTTTTCCGGGGCGTCGATCCGGTTGATGCCGACATCGATCACCATGGCGCCGGGCTTCAGCCAGTCGCCTTTGACCATTTGCGGCCGGCCCACGGCGGGCACCAGAATGTCGGCCTCGCGGCAGACGGCAGCCAGGTCCTTCGTGCGCGAATGGGCGATGGTGACGGTGCAGTTCTCAGCCAGGAACAGCAGCGCCGCAGGCTTGCCGACCAGAATCGAGCGGCCGATCACCACGACATGTTTGCCGGACAGGTTGTCGCCAAGCGCGCGCTTCGCCATGATGACACAGCCAGACGGCGTGCACGAGCGCAGGCCCGGCTTGCCGAGCGACAGGCGCCCGGCGGAGACTTCGGTCAGGCCGTCGACATCCTTGGACGGGTCGATCCGCTCGATCGCCGCGTCTGCATCGAGCCCCTTCGGCAGCGGCAGCTGAAGCAGGATCCCGTCGACGGAATCATCCGCGTTGAGGCCGGCGATCAGGTCCTCGACCTCCGTCTGGGACGCTGTGGCCGGCAGGCGGTGATGGACGGAGACCATGCCGGCCTCCTCGGTATCCTTCAGCTTGCCGCGGACATAGACTTCGCTGGCCGGGTCTTCGCCGACCAGGATCACCGCGAGACACGGCTTCACCGGCAGCTTCGCCACTTCGGCAGCCACCTTTGCGCGCACATCGGCGGCGACGTCTTTCCCACTGATCCGGATGGCGGTCATGTCTCATCCCCGCTTAAGCGAGCCGCAAGCTCCGGCGGCCCATCGATTTCGAGGCCTTTTAGCCGAGTCTTGCCGCCTGTCACGACTCTGACCGCAGACTTGGGCACGCCAAGCCACTTGGCGACCAATTTCTGGACAGCGCTATTCGCCTTGCCGTCCTCTGGCACCGCGCGCACTCTGACTTTCAGGAATTTCCGCCCGGCATCATCTTGCCCCCAGTCCTCGATCCGGTCGGCCGAGGCCTTGGGCTGGACGCGGACGGTGAGGCGATGCTGCAACCCGGCCTCAGTATCCGAGGGATGGCCGGAACATGCCGATGATCACCGGCAGCAGCCAGTCGCGCGTGAACAGGATGCCAAGCGCGAGCAGGAAGACCGACAGGTCCAGCTGGCCGAGCGGCGGCACATAGCGCTGGATCGGGCGCAGCAGCGGCAGCATCACACTGTCCAGCACGTACTGGATCTGCCGCACGGTCGGGTTCCGCATCGACAGCACGCCGCCGACGACCAGCCAGCTCATGATCACATAGGCGAAGATCAGGAACAGCAGCAGCGTCAGGATCGGGTTCAGGAAGTACGAGTAGATCGCCACAAGAAGGGAATGCATGCGCGGGGGTCCGTGGTTTCAGCCGGGGTTTCAGCCAGGGTTTGTTCGTCCTTAAACTGGTGTGCCCCACCCCGGCAAGCCAGCTCCCTGTCGCAGGGAAATGGTTTGGCAAGCTGCGCGGAGCGTTCTAGCGTTGCCCGGTTGGGGTGCGGTTCAAAGGGAGGCAGTGGCAGCGGGTGACGGAAAGCATGGACTCCGATACCCCCCTGTTGCCGCTGACCCGGTTCCAGAAAATGATGATTGCGCTGGGCACCGTGTCGATGGGCGCGGGCATGACGATCAATTTCGTGGTCGTCGCCCCCCTCGCCCGCGAGGCCGGCCTCACCGAAATCGAGATCGCGGGCATCCTGACCTTTTCATCGGTCCTCTACACGATCTTCACGCCCATCTGGGGCCGCATCGCCGACCGGGTCGGACGCAAGCGCGTCATGATCTTCTCGCTGACGGCCATGGGGCTCGCCAACATGGCCTTCCTTTTTGCGCTGAGCGCAGCGCTGGCGGGGCTCGTCACAGGCATCGCCGCCTTCCTGCTGCTCGCCTTTGTGCGCACCCTGTTCGGCTTTCTCGCCCCCGGTCTGCAGCCTGCGGCAATGGCGGCCATGACCGATGCCACCACGCCCGCGACCCGCGCGGGTGGCCTGGGCATGCTGGGCGCCGCGATGAGCCTCGGCTCAATCCTCGGCCCGGCAGGCGCCGCGGTCCTCGCCCGGATCGGGGCGCTGGCCCCGCTCTGGGGCACGATCGTTTTCAACCTCGCCGTCGCGGTCCTCATCGCGGTGGCGCTGCCGCCGACCCGGCCCCTGCCGCACCATCACAAGCGCCCGCCGCCGCTGTCGATGCGCGATCCGCGTGTTTTCCCGCACCTCGCCTTCCTGTTCGTCTATTTCGTCGCCGTCGGCATGATCCAGCAGACCATCGGCTGGTTCATCGCAGACCGGTACGAGTTTACCGACACCGCCGCACAGACCGCCAAACAGGCCGTCGTGCTCTATACAGGCCTCACCATGGCCTGCACCTCGGTCGCCATCATCATCGTGCAGTTCGGCTATGTCTCCCGGCGCAGCCCGGACCCGCGCCGCATCCTGCCGATCGGCCTTGGCCTGCTGGCTGTTGGTTATCTTTCCGCTGACCTGTTCCATCCCTTCTGGATGGTGATGGTCAGCTTCGTGATCGTCGGCATCGGCGCGGCGCTGGCCGTGCCGTCAGCCAATGCGCTGGGCAGTCTGTCCGTGGGCCGATCCGAACAGGCGGGCGCGGCGGCCTTGCTCGCCTCCGCCCCGCCAGCCGGATTTGTCGTCGGCCCCCTGCTCGGATCGGTCCTCTACATGACCAACCCCAGCTTGCCCTTCATGGCGTCCGCTGCCGTGTTCTGTATACTGAGCGCCTATGCCCTGCTGGTCACCGGCAAGCAGCCGCTCGGCTCAGGCTGACATGCTGGAATAGTAGACGTTCAGCTTGTTGCCATCGAGATCACGGAAATAGCCGGCATAGAAAGTCTCAAACCGCTGGCCCGGGGCGCCTTCATCACTCGCGCCATTGGCCATGGCGATCTCGTAGATCCGGTCGACCTGTTCCTTACTGGCCGCTTCAATCGCCACCATCGTGCCGTTGCCAACCGAGGCCGGGTCCTGATCCCATGGATAGGTCAGGCTGAAATCGGCCTTGCTGCCCGGCTTGCCCCAGACGATCAGCTGCTTGTCTTCCATCAGCCGCTTGGCGCCCAGTTCCTCCGCGATGGCATCATAGAACTTCGCGCCGCGCGCGAGGTCTTTCGTGCCGAGCATTACATATCCGATCATGAGTCAGCCTCCTTGTTTGAGTGCCGGAACATAACGGGAACAATTTTTTCGGCAAGCGCAAAAAAACGTGAAGCGGCTATTTCGGAACCTGCGAAGGTTTCACGGATTGATTCATGTGAAGCAACCCGAAAGGAAACCGCCATGACCAATCGGACAGCCATCTCCCTACTGATTTACGGGATGGTGCAGGGCGTCCTGTTCGGCGCAGGTATCCTGGCCGTTGTCTACATTCCGGTCCTGAAAGCCCATGCAGCCCTGTCCATTCCAATCGTCATCGCCGCCAGCATCGCGGCGGCCATTCCCCTGTCGTGGAAGATCGCGCCGCTGATGCGCGCACGCCACCAGCGGCGCATGGCGCGCCACCGGGAGCCTGCGGGCACCTGACGCGTTACATAGCCGAGATGCCGCCATCCACCTTCAGCTCGATGCCGGTGACGAGCTTCGACTCGTCCGAGGCGAGATAGAGCACGGCATAGGCAATGTCGTCCGGCTCGCCGACCTTGCCGAGCGGGATCTGGCGGCCGAGCTTCGCGAGGGCTTCTTCCTCGCCGAACATTTCCTTGGTGCGGTCCAGGATCGGCGTGTTGATGAAGACCGGGTGCACCGAATTGCAGCGGATCTGGCCGCCGGTCTTGGCACAGTGCAGCGCGATCGATTTCGAAATGTGCCGCACCGCCGCCTTGGCCGTGTTGTAGGAGACATAGTTCCCGCTGGCGATGATGCCCGCGATGGACGAGATGTTGACGATCGAGCCGAGGCCGTGATCGCGCATCAGCGGGATCGCATATTTGCAGCCAAGGAAGATCGAATCCACGTCCACGGTCTGGACGTGCTTGAAAGTCTCATAATTCTCGTCCTCGACGGAGCCGAGCGAGCCGATACCGGCATTGTTGACAAGCACATTCAGGCCGCCCATCGCGTCATGGGCGGATTTCAGCACTTCCTGCCAGCGGTCGCCATCGGTCACGTCGTGCTGCCAGGCGAAGGCCGTGCCAGCGCCATGGGCTTCGTTGATGGAGGCGGCGACGGCCTCGGCGCCAGCGCCATTGATATCGGTCACAGTGACCTTGGCGCCTTCGCGCGCGAACATGCGGGCGGTCGCTTCGCCCAGCCCCTGCGCGCCGCCGGTGATGAACGCCATTTTGCCTGAAACCCGTCCCATGCCGGTATCCTCCTGTTTTTTCAATGGCTGCAGCTAACAGGTCGCGGGCGGCCCCGCCAAGATGCTCTTTAGGGAAAGCTGTAGGCTCAGTCGGAAAAAAGCAGCGCGCGGATCAGCATGCTGCTGAACAAAGTCTGGTCTGACAGCGAGTCCTTCGGCAGGGTCCAGTGCCGCAGGCTCAGCCGGTCCTCGCTGGCTCCATCATCGGCCAGGATCACCGGGCCTGCATAGCCGCCGCAAAGCACCAACGCCTGCTGCAGGCTCGCGCCCTCATGCGCAACCACGACCAGGCTTGCCGGCGGCAGCGTGGCGGGATCATGTTTCCCATCCGCCGCGATCCTCCAGCGCAGGCTGTGGCCGACAGACAGCAGCGATGTCTCGATCACGCCGCAAACGCGATCATCGCCGCCGATCAGGCCGAGCCGGGCCGGAAACCGGTCTGCATAGACCAGGCGGGCCCGCGCCAGAATCGCCTTCACCTCACCCCGGCTGAGACCGGTGATCTGCGCCGCTTCGCGGGCGCTGAAGCGCTCGACAACGCAAAGCAGGATGACCCGCCGCTGCAGCGGGCTCAGCGACTGCCAGCGCCCGAGTTCGGCGAACAGGGAGTCGGTGGCGGGCGGCGACTTCTGCAGCGTCGCGTCGAGTTTCTGGAACAGCGCGATGAGGTTTTCGGTTTCCGCAGTCGACACATCCGTCAGCACATGGGACAGCGCCTTGGACACGACCCCGTCGCCCAGCCCCTCGCTGCCGCAAGAGAAGGCTGCATACCGGCGAAGGCGGTCCAGATTGGTTTCGTAAGCCTGTGCCCAAATCATACTTAACTCTAACGGGCAGATCTGCTCCCGTATGCCCCCTGACCAAGGGACATTTATCGTAACTCTTATTCCTCAAGAGAAATTATAGCACAAATATGCAATTTTTGATAGTAAACCCACCTTCACCTTGACGGGAAGCTGCTGCCGCGGCGCGAATCGCCCCGCGTGGCAACAGCGGCCGAAAAATATGAAAATTTGTTAGGTCGCGATAAGACTAGCGGAAACGCGCCGCCAGCGCGTCCATATAGCCGGCAAGTTCCAGGTCGCGCGTCGTTACGCCGTCGGCGTCATGCGTCGTCAGCACGACTTCAACCTTGTTGTAGACATTGAACCATTCCGGATGGTGATCCATCTGCTCGGCCTTCAGGGCGGTAGCTGTCATGAAGGCGAAGGCCTGCTTGAAATCGTCGAAGCGGAACGTCTTGGTGATCTCGTCACGCTCGCCCTCCCCTTTCGTCCAGCCCTTGAGCGCCACCAGGGCCGCGTCGGCACCGATCGTCTTCGTCATCATCTATTCCTCCGCTTCCTGGCCGAGCACGAAATACACCCACTCGCCCTCCTCGGTGATCGCAGTACGCATGCCGGGAAAGCCCTTGCCTGCGCGGATCTCCGCGATCCCGTCCTCGCCGACGAGATCCTGCAGCCGCTTGCGGTCCCGGAAAGAGAGCTTTTCCGGGATCAGGTCCTCGGCATTCTTCGCGGCGAGGTCCGGCCAGACATACCATTTCACGCCATCGACCTCACGCACGCCAACCGGCAGCTCCATCAGCGCCCGCAGCTTGCGGTTCGGGTCCACGCCGATCCGGCGCATCAGGTCCCAGTATTCGCGGTGCCCCTCGCCGCCGAGGTTCGAGACAAAGCCCGGATTCTCCCGCGCCAGCCGCGACAGGCCGGACAGCGAGCCCCGCTGTGCATATTTCAGCATCTCGTCGCGCGTCGCGGCCACGGCGTCCGGAATGACCACCGGCTCCGGCGCCTGCGGATCCTGCGACAGCGACTCCGGCGGATAGACCGGTTCTGCCGGGGCGGGCGAACACGCTGCAAACCCCACGGCCAGGCCAGCCGCCAGAAGCGCGTTACGCGCGTTAGACCACTGCATATCCCGTCGCCGATTTCAGATCTTCGAGCAGCTGGTCTTCGCCCAGCACCTTGATCGTGGTCATGCCCATGGCGCGGGCCGGTTTCAGGTTGATGCCGAGATCGTCGAGATAGACGCAGTCGGCCGGGTCGACATCCAGCGCCTCGCACATCAGGGCGTAGATCCGCGGATCAGGCTTGCGGATGCCGATCTTAGAACTTTCGATCAGATGGTCGAACTGGTCGAACACATGCGCGAGTTCTGCGGCCTTCTTCTCGTCATTCGTCATCGAGGCGCCCTTCCCGATGGGCGCATTGTTGGTGATACAGCCGACCTTGCCGTGCTGCTTGCACACGTTCAGCGCTTCCACGACGCGCGGGCGCAGCGAACCGGACAGCAGCTTCAGCACGTCGGCGCCCGGCACTTCATGGCCGAGGGCTTTTGATTCTGCACGGAACAAGCCGTCGAACTCCTCGCCACTGACCTTGCTCTGCTCGAGCTTGGCCCAGGCATTGTCCAGCGGATTGGTGGCGTTGACGGTGCGGATGAAGTCTTTGGGGAGTCCCTGCTCGGCTTCATAGCGGGCGAAAGCATCGAAGGGTGAGGAGGTAAAAACGCCCCCGAAATCCCAGATTACGGCCTTGAAAATCTTTGTCATGCGAGACGTCTAGCCGCGCCGGAAGGAACTTTCAAACCTTGAAGATTGCCGGGCCGGTCTTAGGGTGGCGCCAGATCAGAGAATAGTCACGACAATCGAAGGAGAAACGACAGATGGGCGTGCTTGAGGGCAAAGTGGTCCTGGTGACCGGCGGCGGTAACGGGATCGGCAAGGAAACGGCACTGCTTGCCGCAAAGGAAGGCGCAAAAGTCGTGGTGAACGACCTCGGCGGCAGCCTGTCCGGCGACGATCCGGGCGATGCCGGACCGGCCGAAAAGGTCGCGGCCGAGATCCGTGCAGCGGGCGGCGAAGCCGTCTCCAACTCCGATAGCGTGACGGACATGAAGGCCGTCGAAGGCATGATCGAACAGGCCAAGGACACGTTCGGCGACCTGAACGCGGTCATCAACCCGGCCGGTATTCTGCGGGACAAGATGTTTCACAAAATGTCCGAAGATGACTGGGATGCGGTGATCGACGTCCACCTGCGCGGCAGCTTCAACGTCACCCGTGCCGCCGTGGAAATGTTCCGCGAGAAGGAGGACGGCGCCTTCGTGCTGTTCACCTCCACCACCGGCCTGATCGGCAATGTCGGGCAGGCGAACTATGCCGCGGCCAAGCTCGGCATTGTCGGCCTGTCGCGCATCATCGCCATGGAAGGCGAGCGCAAGAATGTCCGCTCCAACGTCATCGCGCCGTTCGCCTGGACGCGCATGATCGCTTCCATCCCGGTGAAGGACGAAGCCGGCGCCCAGCGCGTCAACCGGATGAAGGAAGGCATGCGGGCCGACCAGGTCGCCCAGCTTGCCGTCGCGCTCTGTGCCGACCGGGCAAAGGACGTGTCCGGCCAGATCTTCGGCGTGCGCGGCAATGAGGTCGTGCTGTTCAACCAGCCGCGCCCGGTGAAATCCGTCGCCCGTCTCGAAGGCTGGGATCCGGAGTCGCTGATCGACCAGTGCATGCCCGCCATGAAAGCCGACTTCACGGACATGGGTCCGACCTCCAGCGTCTTCCCGTATGACCCGATCTGATCCGGACATCCGATCCGATCTTTTCTGCGCGCCCCGGACATGGTTCCGGGGCGTTTGCGCCCGCTTATGCGGCACGGTGTGCCGAGCCACATGATGTCGGGAGTGCGCCTGTCGCTCCTCGCGGCGCGCAAGCCTGCATCCTGAACC
Source organism: Hyphomonas sp. GM-8P (assembly GCF_003263315.1). Taxonomy (NCBI): domain Bacteria; kingdom Pseudomonadati; phylum Pseudomonadota; class Alphaproteobacteria; order Hyphomonadales; family Hyphomonadaceae; genus Hyphomonas; species Hyphomonas sp. GM-8P. The sequence continues at coordinate 63 of NZ_AWFE01000059.1, read as the reverse complement.
TGCCCCTGACGGAAACCTGACGCGGGTTTTCACCCTGAAAATTCAGTTCACCCACAAAGCGCC
>NZ_AWFE01000058.1:0-91770 GCF_003263315.1 Hyphomonas sp. GM-8P | reverse complement strand
CCCCCCCAGCCACTCGATCAGGTGACGGTTCACTTCTTCCGGGCGCTCTTGCTGGGTCCAGTGGCCGCAGCCTTCCAGCAAGTGGCATCCGCGAAGGTCCGCCAGGTTCGGCTTCATCGCCGCGACGACATCTCCTCGGAACATCTTCAGCACGAGGTCCTTCGTGCCGCCGATGAACAGCGACGGCTGCTGGATCACCGGATTGGCCGGATGGTTCTTCAGGAATGCATAATCGCGCGCATGATTGCGATATCGGTTCAGCGGCCCGCGGAAACCGGACTTGCGAAACTGGCTGTCATAATAAGCGACATCCTCCTCGCTCAGCCAAGGAAGCGGCATCGGCGGCTCCGGCAGTCGGAGCAGCAGCGTGTCGCCATGCTTCTTGTCGGTTGGCCATGTGCCATCCGGTGCATCGCCGGAAATCGCATAGTAGAACCGGCGGATGGTTGCCGCAGGATCAGATTCCAGTTCCGCTTCCGGCGGGCCGACATCCTGGAAATAGACCTGGTAGAAGAACAGGCCCCGCTCAGTGAACACCTTGTGCACCATGTCCAGGAACATGACGTCGCCCATCGGCGTGTAAGGCACGGATAGCCCGGCAACCGCCCGGAACCTGTCTGCATGCAGACGGGCTGTGTTCCACGCAATCGGCGCGCCCCAGTCGTGCCCGACGACGACAGCCTTCTCTCCCGGTGACAAAGCCTCTGCCAGTCCGGCGATATCGCCGGTCAGGCTTTCAAGGTCATACGCCTCGATCGGCTCGGGACGTTCGGATTCGCCGTAACCACGCACATCCGGCGCAGCGACCCGGTAGCCGGCCTCGCTGAGCGCCTTGATCTGGTGGCGCCAGGAATACCAGCTCTCCGGGAATCCGTGGACGAGCACGACAAGCGGCCCGTCCCCGGCGGTCGCCACGCGAAGCGTGACGCCATTCGTCTTTACAAACTCGAAGTGCTGCTCACTCACGAGCCGTCACCGCCAATCCATTTGAATTCCGGCTCGTCCCACCACGGGAAGAAGCTCGGCATGCCGTCGGACACTTTCACCGGATAGGTCGGCTTGCGCTTCTCAAGGAAGCTCATCACGCCTTCACGGGCGTCTTCCGTCTTGCCGCGCGAGTAGATCGAAGCGGAATCGACAATGTGGGCTTCCATCGGATGGCTGGCACCCAGCATGCGCCACATCATGTGACGGGTCAGCGTGGTGGACACCGCCGCGGTATTGTCTGCGATCTCGCGGGCGAGTTCCTTGGCCTTATCGAGAAGTTCCGCCTGCGGATAGACGGCTTTAACGAAGCCAGCGTCCAGCGCCTCCTGTGCCGGGAAGATCCGGCCGGTAAAGCACCAGTCCAGCGCCTGCTGAATACCCACGAGGCGCGGCAGGAACCAGGAAGACGCCGCTTCCGGGTTGATGCCCCGACGATTGAACACAAAGCCGAAGCGCGCATTGTCAGATGCGAGGCGGATATCCATCGGCAGCTGCATGGTCACGCCGATACCGACTGCAGCGCCGTTGATGGCGCCGATGACCGGCTTCAGGCTATTGAAGATGCGCAGCGTCACGCGGCCACCACCGTCACGGCGGATGTCTTCCTCGGACGACCGGCCAGCCTCGCCGTCACCGGCACGCTTGTCGTAATCGAACGTCTTGGCGCCGGAGGACAGGTCGGCCCCGGCGCAGAAGGCGCGGTCGCCATGGCCCGTCACGATGACGACGCGGATGTCGTCGTCGGCGTCGGTGATGTCGAAGGCTTCAATCATCTCCTGCATCATCTTGCCCGTGAAGGCGTTCATCTTGTCCGGCCGGTGGAGGGTCAGGATGGCGATGCCATCTTCCTTCTCCAGCTTGATTTCCGTGAATTCCTTTAGCGCCGTTGCTGCCATTGGCTTGTCTCCCTATTGCTTCGACGGCCAGTGAGGCGGGGTTCCGCAAGGTTCGTCAAGCGCCGAGAAAGGACAATCGTCTCCCTCGCCTCGACGTATGCCCGGCGATTGAGATCGATACCCGCCGCTACGCGCGCTTGACGCACGGGGTCAACGGGCCGGATAGTTCATCAAAACACCGAGAGCCAGTACAGGACTGCCCTATAATGCGACTCCTACCCACCTTCACCGCGATTATATTTGCTTCGGCCCTCACAGCACCCGCCATTGCCGAAACCACCTACCTGACGGCGGACCGTTTTGTAGATCCGGCAGCGGGAAAAACGATCCGGAATGCCGCCTTCATTATCACTGACGGCAAAGTGACGGCGAGAGGCACCAAATCCTCCCTTCGGGCACCTGAAGGGGCGGACGTCATCGAATTCGGTAGCGGCTCCACCCTCATGCCGGGCTTCATCGACATGCACGTTCACCTGACAGGCGATGCGGAAGACCCGCCCTATTACTCGCTCAGCTTCTCCGACGAACGCATGGCCATCACCGGCGTGAAGAATGCGAAGCTCACGCTGCTCGCGGGTTTCACAACGGTGCGCAATGTCGGCGCGGAAAGCTATGGTGACGTGGCCCTGCGTGATGCGATCAATGAAGGCGACGTGCCCGGCCCGCGCATGTTTGTCTCCGGCCCGCCGGTTGGCATCGTCGGGGGGCACTGCTCGGACAACAACCTTCTGCCGTCCGAATACGCCCTGTCGGGAGAGGGGGTCGCGACCGGCCCATGGGAATTTCGTGCGCAGGTTCGGGAAAACATCAAATACGGCGTCGACCTCATCAAGACCTGCTCCACCGGCGGCGTTTTCTCCAAAGGGACAGCCCTGGGCGCCGCGCAAGGCACGCTGGAAGAGCTCACCGCCGCCGCAGAAGAGGCCCATGCACGCGGCCTGAAAATTGCCAGCCATGCGCATGGCACGGTCGGCATCAAAAATGCCATCCTCGCGGGCATCGACACGATCGAGCACGCCTCCATCCTCGACGACGAAACGATCCAGCTCGCCAAGGACCGCGGCGTCTGGCTGTCCATGGACATCTACAATACCGAATACACACTTTCCGAAGGCGAGAAGAACGGCATCCTCCAGGAGTCACTCGACAAGGAACGCGCCATCTCTAAAATCCAGCGCGACAGCTTCACCCGTGCCGTGAAGGCTGGCGTGAAAATGGTGTTCGGGTCGGATTCCGGTGTCTATCCGCACGGCCTCAACGGCAACCAGTTCTTGCGCATGGTCCAGTTCGGCATGACGCCGATGCAGGCCCTGCAGGCCGCCACCGTCAATGCTGCGGACGCGCTTGGCAAGACGGGGATTGTCGGATGTGTGGAAGCCGGCTGCTCAGGTGATTTCGTCGCCGTGACGGGCAACCCCCTTCAGGACATGTCGCTGTTGGCGGACGTCGACTTCGTCATGAAGGAAGGCGTCGTCTACAAGTCAGATGGCAAACCGCAGGCGTCCGCTTTCTGAGGCGACCACACATGGAGTTTCACGATTTCCCACCCGTCACGACCTATGCGGCACCTTTCTTCGTGCTGTCCGTCGTGCTGGAATGGTGGGGCGTAAAGACCGGGCGCTTCCACGGCCGGTATGAGACGAAGGACGCGTTCACCTCGCTTGCGATGGGCATCGGCAATGTCGTCGTGAATACGCTGACGGCGACAATCTTTTTCTGGCTGCTGATTGTCGCCTGGCCGTACCGGGTACTCACCCTGCCCTATACGTGGTGGAGTTTTGTCGCCTGCTTCGTGCTCTATGACTTCATCTATTACTGGAAGCACCGGTTCGCCCACCGCGCGCGCTGGTGGTGGATGGAACATGTCACCCACCATTCCTCTGAGCACTACAATTTAACCACCGCGCTGCGCCAGCCATGGTTCGGACCGTTCACCGGGCTCTATATCCTCGGCCTTCCGATGGTGATCCTTGGCTTCCACCCCTATCTCATCGGCTTCGCAGCGGGCTGGAACCTGCTCTACCAGTTCTGGATCCATACCGAGGCCATCAACAGGATGCCAAAATGGTTCGAGGCGGTGATGAACACGCCGTCGCACCACCGGGTGCACCACGCCACGAACCCGCGCTATCTCGATACCAATTATGCAGGGGTCTTCATCATCTGGGACAAGATGTTCGGGACCTTTGTGCCGGAACTCGATGAAGACAAACCGGTCTATGGCATCGTGAAACCGGTCGGCTCCTACAATCCCTTCACCGTTGCCTTCCACGAATTCTTCGCCCTGATGCGGGACTGCGCCAGTGACGGCCTGCGCCCGGACAAATGGTTCGGCCGGTTAATCAATGCGCCGGGCTGGAACCCGGATGGCCACCACAACCGCTCCGTCGAGCTGAAACGCGACTTTGTCGCCGAACACCCCGATCAGGCCGGCAAGCCGGGACTGCCCAGATGAACGATACCGAAGCGCTGATCCATCGCTACTATGAAGCCTTCAACGCCAAGGACTGGGAAGGCATGCTCGCCTGCCTGGCCGACGATGTCCGCCATGACGTGAATGAAGGCGGCGCCCGCGGCGGGCGGGACAAGTTCCGCGCCTTCCTCGCCCATATGGACACCTGCTACGATGAGACGCTGACCGACATGGCAATCATGGTGTCCCGGAACGAACGGCGCGCGGCGGCAGAGTTCATCGTCAACGGAACCTACAAGACGACGGACGGCGACCTGCCGGCCGCACGCGGCCAGACCTACCGCCTGCCCGCCGGGGCTTTCTTTGAAGTGGAGGATGGCTTCATCCGCCGCGTCACGACCTACTACAATCTCAGCGAATGGGTCCGACAGGTCTCGTGAAGATCCGCCCGCTTTCCGGCGCGGATCTGGATGCGGCGCTGCCAGCGCTCGCCCGCCTGCGGATCGAGGTTTTTCGCGCGTATCCATACCTCTATGAAGGCTCGCTCGCCTATGAGGAGAGCTATCTGCAGAAACTCGCACGTGCCAGGGATGCCTTCATCGTCGCGGCAGAAACCGGCGATGGCGAAATCGTCGGCTGCGCCACCGGGTCCGGCATAGACGACCAGCATGCTGAGTTCTCCCAGCCTTTGCTGGTCGCGGGCTACGACCTGCCGACGACCTTCTATTTCGGGGAATCGGTCCTGCTGCCAGCATATCGTGGCAAGGGCACCGGCCACGCCTTCTTCGACGCCCGCGAAGCGCACGCCATCGCCCATGGCTACAAGCGCGCCTGCTTCTGCGCCGTGGAGCGGCCGGACGATCATCCGAAGCGCCCTGCCGGCTACACACCGCTTGATGCCTTCTGGCAGGCCCGTGAGTACCGGAGACTGCCCGGCGTGACCGCCCATTTCACCTGGCCCGAGACGGCCGGTGGATCGGAGATCAATCACCCGATGGCCTACTGGCTGCGGCAGTTCTAACGCTTTCCGCAACGTCTCCGGTGGACGCCATCGCCAGTGTGAGTATGGTCACTTCTGACTATTTCGAAGGGGCCGGGCACAGGCGCCCCCGAAATTCGTGAGGAGACCCTGGAATGCATCCCCATCACCACGCAAAGACCAACCCGGACAAGCCCGCCTACATTATGGCCGGATCGGGTGAGATCGTCACCTATGGCCAGCTCGAAGCGCGTTCCAACCAGATCGCGCACGCCCTGCGCGGCGCGGGTTGCAAGCCGGGCGACACGATCGCGCTGTTTGCTGAAAACTCGCCGCGGTTTTTCGAGGTCTGCTGGGCTGCCCAGCGAGCCGGGCTGTACTATGTCGCCATCTCGTCCCGCCTGACGGCGCCGGAAGTGGAATACATCCTGTCGGACTCCGGCGCGAAACTCTTCATCGCAGGCGCTTCCAAGCGTGCCGTGGCAGAAGAAGTGAAAGCCCTCACCGACCTCGGGCACTACTGGTCCATCGATGGCCCCATGCCGGGCTTCATGCCGCTGGAACAGATCCGGAGCGAGTTCCCGGAATCGCCGATTTCCGACCAGACGGCCGGCACGGACATGCTCTACTCCTCCGGCACGACCGGCCGGCCGAAAGGCATCCGCCCGGCGCTGGAGCCGGACACGCCGATCGACGACACCAATGTCCTGGCGCAGGTGCTTCAGGCCTTCTCCGGTGCAGGAGAGGATAGCGTCTACCTGTCGCCCGCGCCGCTCTATCATGCGGCGCCGCTGCGCTACTGCATGACCTTCATGAGGTTCGGCGCCACGCTGATCATCATGGAAAAGTTCGATGCGGAATCGCTGCTGAAATACATCCAGCAATACAAGGTCACCCATATCCAGATGGTGCCGACCATGTTCGTAAAACTGCTGAAGCTGCCTGAAGAGGTCCGCAAGTCCTACGACGTTTCCAGCCTGAAATGGGTCGTCCACGCCGCCGCGCCATGCCCGGTGCCGGTGAAGGAACAGATGATCGAATGGTGGGGGCCCATCATCGACGAATACTATGCCGGCTCCGAAGGCAACGGCATGACCTGGGCGAAGAGCCCGGAATGGATGACCCACAAGGGAACGGTCGGCAAGGCCGTCTATGGCGAGGTCCACATCTGCGACGAGGAAGGCAACGAAGTCCCGGTCGGCGAAGAAGGCCAGGTCTACTTCTCCGGCACCACACCGCCGAACTATCACAACTCTCCGGACAAGAACGAAGCCGCCCTCAACCCGAAGCACAAGGACTGGTCATCCCTCGGCGATGTCGGCAAGCTGGATGAAGACGGCTATCTCTACCTGACGGACCGCAAGGCGTTCATGATCATTTCCGGCGGTGTGAACATCTATCCGCAGGAGACCGAGAACGTCCTGATCACCCACCCGAAAGTGGCTGATGTCGCCGTGATCGGCGTGCCGGATGACGAGTTCGGCGAGTCCGTGAAAGCCGTCGTCCAGCCGATGCCGGGGGTCGCGCCCTCCGATGAACTTGTCGCGGAGCTGATGGAATTCGCGCAGGCCAATCTGTCGAAACTCAAATGCCCGAAAAGCATCGACTTCGATCCGGAACTACCCCGCCACCCGACCGGCAAGCTCTACAAGCGCCTCATCCGCGACCGCTACTGGGGCAAGAAAGACAGCCGCATCGTATGATATGGAAACGGCCCGGGCGGGAAAGCACCCGGGCCGCCGATGACTGCGCGATCTTAGGGAGCGGCGCTCCAGCGGAATGATCAGTGTGGACCTGTACCGAAGACGGTCGTTTCCTCGACAACGAACATCGGTGAGTTTTCGAGATCGATGAATTTGAGTTCGTCTTCGCGAAGGGCAGCCAGCGCAGCAGCAGAACTTGGGCTGCTGGCGACTTCCACAAGATCCTCGATTGAGAGGAACCAGGCTTGCCCGATGCCGTCATACTTCTCCGGTCCATTACGCTGTTGGCGCAGGACCGCACTGACGATGTCCTCATTCGCATTTGACTGGACGTAACGCACAATTCTCAAATCGTCTTTCAACCGATCAATCAGAGAAGCGTGCATATTCATCCAGTGGTCCTCGAATTCTTCGCGGCTAAGTCCTGGCTTGCGGCGGATGCACATGATTGTTTTGACGGTCATTTCCTGATCCTTTCTACAGGTAAACTGGGAGAGAAGAGTTTGGCCACGGCAGATATGTTCTGCGATTTCCAGGGACGTGCGCGGTCAAGCAAATCTTGCGCGCAATTTGTCATTGGCAATGACGTACCCAGATAGTCAGAGGCAGAAGCAAGGTACTCAAGATCCTTGAGCGCCATTGAAATCGGGAACAGTGGATCGTAATTTCCTGCTGCGATCTGCCGCAAAGTCGCCATGGTGATCGGGCTGGCAACGGGCGTCTGCGCAAGCAGTTTTGAAACCGCATCCAACGAAAGCCCGGCCCGTTCAAGGAATCCGCAAGCTTCGGCCGCCGCCACGACCTGGCAAGCCAACATTCCGTTTACGGCAAGTTTCGACAGGCTTGCGAGCGGTGGTGACCCGAGATCATGCACCCCCTTCCCGAGATGCCGGAACACAATGCCGGCCTCTTCAATATCTCTCTCGGCACCACCAGCCAGAAACATCAGCGTTCCTGCTTCTGCCTGAGGAAGTGACCCCGATACAGGAGCCGCAACAAATCGCATCCCCAGCCGCCCGGCTCGCTCAGTCAGCGCTTGGGTGCGGACAGGAGACAGCGTACTGCAGTCGATGGCAATCGCATCCGGTCTCAGACCGGCAAACACGCCATCCTTCCCGTTCCAGACAGCTTGTGACGCGGAATCCCCCTCAACCATTACCACTACAAAGTGCGCATGACGGACGGCCTCTGCCGCAGAGTTGGCAAATTTGGCGCCCTTCCCGACAAGTGGTGCTGCCCGTTCCGACGTGCGGTTCCAGACTGTCAGGGAGGCTCTCGCATCCAATAGCCGGGTCGCCATCAGGCCACCCATGGTCCCGGTTCCGATCCAGGCAATAGACCGTCCTGATAGATCCTGCATTGTGTCGCTCCGTTCGTTCCAGGCGATATGTGCAGAAACTTCCGCCACCGGCGATAACCAGCAAGGTCATGTTGCACACCGACGCTTTTGCTAAGATGGTCCGCGAGAGGTGTTCGGGAGCGAACTGGGTGACCAAAGATGGAAAAATAACCGGACCGGAAGGTTACCTGCCAGCAACACTAGGCAATCTGCTTCGGCAGTGGCGCCAAGCGGCTGGCCTCAGCCAGCTGGATCTCGCCCTCGACCTTGGCACTTCCACACGCCACCTGAGTTTTCTCGAAAGCGGCAAGGCCCGCCCCAGCGAAGCGATGCTGAATGCCATAATGCTGGGGTTGGATGTTCCATCCTCCGAGCACAACACATTACGTCTGGCCTCAGGGTTCAAACCTCTGCCAGACATAAACCCAAAAGCTCCGCAGGAACGCGGGCAGGTGCGACGTATTATAGAACAGGTCAAAGTTGCGAATGCGAGCGTACCCCTTCTGGTCAAGGATCAGATTTGGGATGTCATCGATGCCAATGACCTGGCGCGCAACGTTTTCAGGGGATTGCTTGGCCGAGACATATTTGCCGCCTCTCCTTTCATAAACGTTCTGGAACTTGTTTTCGCCTCAGATCTTTTGCGGCCCAAACTGATAAACTGGGAGGAGATTGCCGACGCCACAGTCCGCCATGTCCGTTACGAGACGGGCCTCGCCAGCGAGAACCCTGCTTTCAGAGCAGTCCTCGAACGGGTTTCAACCATGCCCGGATTTGCCAGTCGCTGGACCAGTATTGCGACTGGAAGTGCCGGCGGGCTTGCCACCCGGTATATTTTTGACCTGCCGGACGGACAGCGAGCCTATGACTCCATCCTGACCTCGCTCGGCGCCCCATATGAATCATTATTGAGTGGCGTTCGCTTCGATACGTTTCACCCGGTAGCGACAAGCGTCAAATACTGATCGACCCACTGGCACGGGCACTCGACACACGTTACCAGATGCCATGACCCAGATCCCGAACCAGCGCCACCTGTTCGACATCCCCGACGATGTCGCCTATTTCAACACCGCCACGATGGGGCCGATGACGAAGGCCGCGGTCGAGGCCGGGCAGAAAGGCCTCGCGCGAAAGCTCCATCCGTGGACCATTCCGGACACGGAGTTCTTTGCCGATACAGAACGCCTGCGCCCACTGCTCGCAGAGCTGATCGGCGCGGACACAGACGGCATCGCCTTCTCGCCCTCCGTCAGCTATTCGCTGGCCACGGCGGCGCGGAACCTGCCCCTGTCGAAGGGGCAGGAAATCCTGCTGCTGGAGGATCAGTTCCCGTCCAACGTCTACACTTGGCGTCAACTGGCGAAGGAAACAGGCGCCACGATCCGCACGATCGGTGCCCACGACAACGAAACCCTGTCGGATGCATTGCTCGGCGCCATCGGGCCGCAGACTGGGCTCGTCGCTTGCGCGAATGTCCGCTGGACGGACGGGGCGGGCATGGACCTCATTGCCATCGGCAAGCGCTGCCGCGAGGTCGGCGCCGCCCTGGTGCTGGACCTGACGCAGAGCTGCGGCGCGCTCGCCTTCGACGTGAAGGACGTGCAGCCAGACTTCGTAGCCGTCGCCGCCTATAAGTGGCTGCTCGCACCCTACGCTACCGGCTTTTTTTATGTCGCCCCGCAGCACCGGAACGGCACGCCGCTGGAGCAGAACTGGATCACGCGGGAAGGCTCGTCGAACTTCGCGCGCCTGATCGACTATACCGACAATTATGGCCCCGGCGCCCAGCGCTTCGACATGGGCGAACGGTCCAACTTCGCCCTGCTGCCGGCGTTCGAGTCGGCGATTCGGACGATCCTCGACTGGGGCGTCGCCAACATCCAGGAAACGCTCGGCGCCCGGAACGCGACGCTGGCCGGAAAACTGGAGGCGATCGGGCTCGACTGTCCGCCGGCAAGTGTCCGCGGCGCGCATTATCTCTGCCCGCACCTCCCGGACAGCGTGCCGGCCGACCTTACGGCCCGGCTAAAGGAGGACGGCATCTATGTCTCGCGGCGGGGCGACCGGCTGCGCATCACCCAGCACCTCTTCACCAGCGATGCCGATGTGGAGCATTTTATCGCAAGGCTTGCGCATCATCTGAACGCCTGAGGTCACGCGATGATCCGGCATAGTCCGGTATGATCATGGCGTAATCTCCGGGTTCACGGGCGAATTACCCTACCGTCAGGCTTGCCCCGACCCGGCCGACGCGCCAAAACAGGCCAGCACATTTATTAGGAGGACTCCATGGCTAACCCACGCGTCGTCGCCTTCGATGACCTTGAATCCATTGCAGGTCAGGAAGTCGGCGTGTCCGACTGGCACCTGATCGACCAGGACCGCGTCAACCTGTTCGCCGACGCAACCGGCGACCATCAGTGGATCCACGTCGACGTCGAGAAAGCCACCAAGGCCATGGGCGGCCCGATCGCTCACGGCTTCCTCACCCTGTCCCTGCTGCCGATGCTGGGCGCCGAAGTCATGCGCGTGACCGGCACGACCCGCGGCATCAATTACGGCTCCGACAAGGTGCGCTTCACGAACATGGTGCCGGTCGGCTCCAAGGTTCGCCTGCGCCAGAAATGCCTGTCGGTGGAGCCGAAAGCCGGCGGCAAGCAGATGAAAATGGAAGCCACCGTCGAGATCGAAGGCCAGGAGCGTCCGGCCCTCGTCGCAGAGTCCATCACTGTCCTCTACGCGTAGGCCACTGAAGACGTGACACTTTTTCGGCCGCTCCGTCTTCCGGGGCGGCCGTTCTGTTTTTGGCGCTGGTGAAAAATGCCGCCGCCACGCCTATATGATCCTGCCCGGCTAAGGAGACCCCACATGACCCAGCGCATCGACCGTTCGGACCGCGAGTGGCGGGAACTGCTGACCGAAGAGGAATACCGCGTCGGCGTGAAAGAAGGCACAGAACGCGCCTTTACGCCCGGCAACTATAATGACGAAAAGCGCGCCGGCACCTATCACTGCAAGGGCTGCGACACCCCGCTCTGGTCGTCCGAGCACAAGTTCGACTCCGGCACCGGCTGGCCGAGCTACTGGCAGCCGATCACGCCCGGCGCGGTGGGCACCAAGACCGACTTCAAGATGATCATCCCCCGCACCGAGTGCCATTGCGCCACCTGCGGCCTGCACATGGGGCACGTCTTCAAGGACGGTCCGCCGCCGACCGGCGAGCGCTGGTGCATCAATGGGGTGGTCCTGGACTTCCGTCCGGACGAATAGGTCTGGACAGGCCCATCCTCCGCTGCTCCATTCGCAACCAAGGTAGGAACACTCTGGTTGGAGCAAAAAATGCGAAACTTTTCCCTGCTGGCTGGCGTCGCCGCAGCAGCCCTTCTCTCAGGATGTACAATGAACGAGAAAACTGACCTCGCCGCTGCACCGGCTGCCGAAGCGCCCGATACCGCGCCGGCAGCCCCAGTGGCAAAGCGGGTGGATTTCGAAATCACCCAGGTCGGCCGCACGCGTGTGGATCCGTATCACTGGATGAAGGATGACGCCTGGCAGGAAGTAATGCGCGACCCGTCCGTCCTGCGCGCAGACATCCGCGAGTACCTTGAAGCTGAAAACGCCTACACAAAGACAAACTTCGAGGAACCGACCGCGGAACTGCGGGAAACCCTGTTCCAGGAAATGAAAGGCCGGATCAAGGAAGACGACTCCACCGTTCCGGAGATTGACGGCCCATACGCCTATTATTCCCGTTACCGCGAAGGCGGCGAATATCCGATCATCGCCCGGAAGGACGCCGCCGATGCCTTCACTCCGGATGCCGAAGAGACCATTCTGCTCGACGGCGACAAGATGGCGGAAGGCACTGACTATTTCTCGTTCGGCAGCATCGATACCTCACCGGATCATAGCGTGATCGCCTACGCGCTCGATACACAGGGCAGCGAATTCTACACAGTCACGATCACCAATATCGAAACTGGCGAAGCAGCGGCAGAACCGATTTCGGACAGCTACGGCTCGTTCGAGTGGAGTGAGGACGGCAAGTCCATCTTCTGGGTGCACCGCGACGAGAACGCCCGGCCCGACGCCGTCTACGAGCGCGACCTCGAAACCGGCGAAGACACGCTGATCTATGAGGAAAAGGATCCCGGCTTCTTCGTTGGCGTTTCCAAGTCCGCCAATCGCGAGAAGATCTTCGTGACGTCCTCGAACCACACGACATCTGAGTGGCACTGGTTCGATGCGAGCGAGCACGCCCCGACGCTGCACACCATTGCTCCCCGTGAAAACGGCGTGGAGTATTCGGTCGTCGTCTGGGATGACCAATTCTACATTACCACGAATTCAGGCGGGGCCGTCGACTTCAAGGTCATGCGCGCGCCATTCGAAGCCAGTTCGCGTGATCATTGGGAAGAAGTCATTGCCCACCGGCCCGGCACATTGATTCTCGGCCTGCAGTCTCAGCAGGATTACCTCTCACGCATGGAGCGCGAGAACGGCCTGCCCCGGATCGTCGTACGGGCCCGCGGCGATGGCGCAGAGCATGAGATCAGCTTCGATGAAGCCGCCTACGATCTCGGGCTCGACTCTGGCTACGACTACGACGTGCCGATGCTGCGGTTTGAGTACGCCTCGCCCACCACACCGGACCAGGTCTACGACTACGACCTGAACACGCGCGAGCGCATCCTTCGCAAGACGCGGGAAGTGCCATCGGGCCACAATCCCGACGACTATGTCGCCGAACGCGTCATGGCGCCCAGCTGGGACGGCGTGGAAGTGCCCGTCACCCTGCTGCACCGCAAAGACACGCCGATCGACGGCACCGCGCCGATGCTGCTCTATGGCTACGGCTCCTACGGTATCACCATCCCGGCGGACTTCCGGACAAGCCGCCTGAGTCTCGTCGATCGCGGCTTCGTCTACGCCATCGTGCATCCGCGCGGCAGCATGGCGAAGGGCTATCAGTGGTACCTGGACGGGAAGCTCGAGAAGAAGACCAACACGTTCAAGGACTTCATCGCAGCCGGACACTACCTGGTCGACAATGGATATTCGGCGCCGGACAAGGTCGTGGCGATGGGCGGCTCCGCTGGCGGCCTGCTCATGGGCGCTGTCGCCAACATGGACCCGGAACTGTTCGTTGGCATGATCGCCGCAGTGCCGTTCGTGGACGTGATCAACACCATGTCTGACGAGAGCCTGCCGCTGACGCCGCCGGAATGGCCGGAATGGGGCAACCCGCTGATCAGCGCCGAAGACTACGACCAGATCGCCACCTACAGCCCGTATGACAATGTGAAGGCCCAGAACTATCCGGCGATGTTCATCACCGGTGGCCTTTCGGACCCGCGCGTGACCTATTGGGAACCGACCAAGTGGGCGGCAAAGCTCCGTCACGATGCGCCGGAAGGCGGACCGTACTTCCTCAAGATCAACATGGAAGCGGGCCATGGCGGCGCCTCAGGCCGCTTCGAAGGCCTGAAAGAAGTCGCCACGGAATACGCCTTTGCCCTCGCCGCAGTCGGCCAGATTGAAGACGTGGATTTGTCCAAGAAATAAGGCTTTCGGAGTGACGACCATTTCTCCGCACGACGGAGAAATGGTCGGAGCGGCGGGATTCGAACCCACGACCCCTAGTCCCCCAGACTAGTGCGCTAACCGGACTGCGCCACGCTCCGACGAGAGCGGCTTGTAACCAAGCCGCCCGGTGTGTGCAATGAATTATGTGGGTTCAGGCTGCGCGCCGCCCGAGCGCTGCGTCGATGCGGGATTTGATGTCGGTCAATTCCGTCAGAGCCCCTTCCAGACGAGCACGGCGATCGTCCGTCAGGCCTTTTGCAGCGTCTTCTGTGAACGCCTTCGCGACGCTCTCCTGAAGGTCCCGCGCCGGGCTGCTGCCGACAGGTGCACCTGCACCAAGCGTAGCCTCTCCATTCAGCACGGCAGACATGCCCTGTTCCGCAATCAGTGACTTGGCGCCCTTCAGAGTCATGCCGCGCTCATGCACCAGGATCTGGATGGCGCGTAGTGCGTCAACGTCCTGTGGACGAAACATGCGCCGCCCGTCGGGGCGCTTCACAGGGCGGACTTCACGCGGAAACTTGCTTTCCCAGTAGCGGATGACATGCGTCTCGATGCCGAGTTCCGAAGCTGCTTCTCCGATGGACCGGAATGCGGTCGCGGATTTTTCGATTCGGGCCCGGCTGGCGCTCATGTCTGTTCCTTCCTGGATATCTAATTATTGTCGACCTGCGCCTTCAGCATCGGCGACGGGCGGAAGGTGACAACGCGCCGTGCAGCGATCGTGGCCTCCTCCCCGGTTTTCGGATTGCGGCCCTCGCGGGCGGCCTTGGACCGCACCACGAAATTGCCGAACCGGGAGAGCTTCACTTCGTCTTCATGCTCCAGCGCCGCGCCGATCATATCCAGCGTCCGGTCGAGCAGATCCGACGATTCCTGCCGGGTCAGACCGACTTCGCTGACGATCTTGTCGGTCACTTCGGCGCGGGTGATGGTCTGGTTGGACATGGGATTCTCCCGATCTGGTTAAGATATAGCCAAGGATTGTTAACGGATTACTAGCGCATCCGTCAGCTAATATCCGTGAAATAATGGAGCTTGTCGCCTGAATTTAAAGGCGGAACAGGCTAGCGCCCCAGGAAAAGCCACCACCCATCGCCTCTGACAGGATCAGGTCGCCCTTTTTCGCCCGGCCGGAACGAACCGCATGGTTCAGCGCCAGCGGGATGGACGCTGCCGATGTATTGGCGTGCTCCTGGACAGTGACGATCACCTTCTCTTCGGCGATGTTCATCTTCTTTGCGACGCCATCGAGAATCCGCTTGTTGGCCTGGTGCGGCACGAACCAGTCGATGTCATCGCCTGTCAGGCCGGTCTCATCATAGATGGCCTGAATGGCGGACGAGATATTGGTCACGGCGTGCCGGAACACACGGTTCCCTTCCATGCGCACATGTCCGATCGTGCCGGTGGAGCTGACACCGCCGTCGACATAAAGAAGATCTGATTTCGTGCCGTCGGTCCGGATGTGGTGCGTGATCACGCCAGCGAGGTTGTCACCCGTCCACTCTTCAGCCTGCAACACAGCCGCGCCGCCGCCATCCCCGAACAAGACGCAGGTGCCACGGTCCGACCAATCGAGAATGCGCGTGAACGTTTCCGCGCCAATGACAATCGCTGTATTGAAGAGCCCCTGCCTCAACATGGAATCCGCCGTTGCCAGCGCAAACAGGAAGCCAGAGCAAACAGCCTGGACATCGAAAGCGGCGCCGCCCGTCATGCCAAGCTTGGCCTGGACGGCCGTCGCGGTGGCCGGAAAGGTCTGGTCCGGAGTTGTCGTCGCCAGCACGATGAGATCGACATCGGAGACCGGCACGCCGGCCGCCTCCAGCGCAGACCGGGCTGCAGCTGTCGCGATATCCGATGTCAGTTCACCTTCGGCAGCAACATGGCGGCGTTTGATGCCTGTGCGCTCCTGAATCCATTCATCGGATGTGTCGACCATTGCCGACAGATCGTCATTCGTCAGAACTTTTTCGGGAAGATAACCACCTGTCCCGCGGATGAAACTACGCCGTGCCATCTTGTTTCCTTCTTTGGGGTGGCTCACTCAGCCAGCCGCCGCCCCTTTCTTCTGGATACGCGCGAGATTTGCAGCAACCTCTTCCGGATAGTGACTTGTCGCAAGGTCTGCTGCCAGTCGGCATGCCGTGGCAAAGCCCTGCGCGTCTGTGCCGCCATGGCTCTTGACGGAGACACCGCCCAGGCCGAGCAGGACACCGCCATTGGCATTGCTGGGGTTCATCTGCTCACGGAGCTGTTTCAGGCCTGAAGAAGCAAGCACCGCCCCTGCCTTCGTCGCGAGGCTTTTCGTCAGGGCCTCCCGCACTCGAGTGCCCAGCATACGGGCCACCCCCTCACCCGTTTTCAGGGCCACATTTCCTGTGAAGCCGTCAGTCACAACCACGTCGACAGCGCCCATGGAGATATCATCGCCCTCGACGAAGCCCCGATAATCGAGGTCCAGACCGGAAGTCCGCAGGATCTCGTGGGCCTGGCGCACTTCGTCATGCCCCTTCATTTCTTCTGAGCCAATGTTCAGCAGGCCGATCGTCGGACGCTCCTTGCCCAAGGTCGCACGGGCGTATGCCTCGCCCATGATCGCAAACGAGACCAGCTGTGCGGCATCTGCCTCAACATTCGCACCGACATCCAGAACGACTGAGCGTCCAGCGAGGGTTGGCCACATGGCTGTCATGGCTGGTCGGTGCACGCCATCCATCTTGCGCAAGACAAGCATCGAGATGGCCATAAGCGCGCCGGTATTCCCTGCAGAGACAGAGGCGTTCGCACGGCCTTCTTTCACGGCTTCCAGCGCATTCCACATGGAGGAGCCTTTGCCACGGCGCAGCGCCTGGCTTGGCTTCATGTCGCTGGTGATCTTGTGCTCGCAGTGGACAATTTCGCAACGGGCCGAAAGCCCGGCATGCGCGGCCACCAGCGGGGTCAGGGAAGGCTCGTCACCAAACAGCAGGACGCGGGAATCAGGACGCTCCTTCAGGAATACTGCAACGCCATCGACGATCACGCCCGGTGCGTGGTCCCCGCCCATTGCATCAACTGACAGGATCGTTCCGCGAGTCATGGTGCCTTCCGGATTCAGGCCCTGCTGAGAGCCGTTCGCGCTGTTTAAGGCGCGCCTCAGACCTTGGCAACGCCGGGTCTGCTTGTCGCAGGGAAGGTCTGCCAAGGAGCCGTGCCAGACAAAAAGGCGTCTGAAGTGGCTGTCTCGAACGCTTTGGCGACTGCTACCAGATATTGTGAAAGCTCCGCTTCACGCCCAGCAGTTGCAACACCATTCCGCTTCAGGACCTCTTCAAGTGCACCAGCGCGCTCAATGGTTGGCCGGGAAAGAGCATCTGCGGTTGAGGTGCCGAGACCGTAATAATGCTCGCCCAGCTTGCGAACTTTCCGGGCAATTGACGCGTCGCCGACCCCGGTTTCCCGCAAAGACGCGTCAAACCCGTCGAAAACACGAGCGTGAATCAAATGCGGTAGCCGTTGCAGCACTTTTTCCGGTCTCCTGGTCAACTGCCAGACAAGCACAGCGGCGTGGAGACCAACCATCTGGACGCGATGATCCATGTCATCCGGCACGACGCCTGCTGCATAAGCTTCCGGAGAGAGCGCAGCGCCCATCAGGCCTCGATACAGTGTATCGGCCCGTCGCTTTTGTGCGTTAGCGTTCCGAAACGGGTTCCAGATGCCTGCCAAAGGTATTCTCCTGCACTGATGCGCTTGCCAAAGCCGTATCGCTACCGCTAGGTCTGACGCGGACCACTATCAGGAGTTTGCCGATGGCGCGACGCGCAATTCTGGCCGTAGGCCTTCTGGCCCTTCCGCTGACTGCGTGCCTGACGCCCAGCCGCGACTACCATGGCTATGTCGCTGACGAGGCGCAGCCCGGTGACATCCAACCCGGCGAAGACACGCGCTCGACCGTGCTGGCACAGCTCGGCTCCCCGTCGACCAAGAGCCTCTTCGACGACAACACCTGGATCTACATGTCCGAACTTCAGGAGCGGATCGCGTTCTATCGCCCCAAGGTGAAAACCCGGAAAATTACAGCCATCGCGTTCGGAACCGACGACAAGGTTGAAGAAGTTCTCGAATACAGCGCAGAAGATGGCCAGGTGATTAATTACGCTTCGCGTGAAACCCCGACTCGTGGACGCGAACTGGGCCTTTGGGAGCAGATCTTCGGCTCGGTCGGCAATGTTCGCCTGCCGAATTCCGACGAGATTACCCCAGATAATCCGACGGGACGACGCCGCTAGCGGACTTTTTGTGCAGCGCAACAAAAGCGTCTTTAGATCACCCTTCTGGCGAGTCTAAGGAAAATATAATTCGTCAAACAGGCGTATTCGCGGTAATAATTCTTCATAAGCTCCATAGGAGCAGCTGGGCGGCGCGACAGCCCCGGGCATTTCCGAGAAAGCGGCCCGCTCACCCAGCGAACCATGCCATCGGCGTGTTTTGCAGGGATGCAAGGAGATTGGGTTATGGCAATCAGGTTCTCCCTGTTCGGCCGGCGGACAAGCGCCCCGAGTTCCAGACAGTCCCGCGCCTATGCGTCGCTCAAGGACGCAGCTGCGGAAGCGGGTCTGCTGCCACCAACTGAGACGGTGAAACATATCCGGGACCGTGCACGCGAACGGCTGGCGCGCGCCGATCAGGCCTTCGACCAGTTCGAAGGAACAGAAAATATAAACTGACATCTACGTCAGGCGGCGCTGAACATGCCCCGCGCAAGCGCTTCGATATCGGTTATCAAATCGATATGGCCGTTGGCTGTGCGGCTATCGTCCCGCGTCGAGCCTCCGATTTGACCTGTATCTGCTCTCTGCATTTTGAACACGACCGCTTCGCGGGCCCGGCTGACCCGGCTTTTGATCGTGCCTGGCGAGCAGTTGCAGATCTCACCCGCTTCTTCATAGGTATAACCGGCCGCGACGACGAGAATCAGCGCCTCGCGCTGCACATCCGGCAGATCGGACATGGCTGCCTGCAGAACCTTGAAATCTATCCTGGCATCCAGATCGGCTGGCGCCACCAGCGTATTTTCAGCAACTTCCTGTTCGAGCGGCGCTGAACGCCATGAACGCCGGGAATACTGATAAAATTCGTTTCGAAGAATTCGGAACAGCCATGGCCGCATCGGCGCACCCGGCTCGAAAGAATCGATCGCTTGCCAGGCTTTCAAACACGTATCCTGAACAAGATCATCCGCGAGTTCGCGCTCACGACACAAACTCCGGGCAAAGGCCCGCAACTCCGGAATCAGCCGCTCAAGTTCATCAACGAACGACCATTCATTTTCGGAACCCGGCAGTTCTTCCTGACAAACCGGAGACACTTTGGTCACAATCAACGGCCTTTCTTTTGTTGTTCCTCTATACGCAACTTTTCGATCATTTCCTTCAGACGCTCAGGCAGAGGTTCATCCAATACAGGCTTGAAGTTTGCTCGCAGCGCGTCGCCAATTGCTCCTTCCAATACCCTCTGTCTTGCTAGTGATGGTGCCGTGCGCTTGAACGGCTCGATTGTCGCCACCCGCGACCTCGCCAGATACCCCAATAGAATGTCCCCACAGTGCTTCACCTAGGACTCATGAACGTACCCAATCGCTCATTTGCCCAACAATGACCTAAAAGGTGCCCTTATGGGGTTAAGAATGCGTTCATAAACGACCGTGTTTCGTCACGACAGGATAGCTAAACGGTTTTATTGCCATTTTGTTATTCTATGGAATCTACAAGATATAATCCTAATCCAAGAAGGCCGCTGCGTGTTATACGAACTCGTTACCAAGGAATTGCCTTATCTGCGCCGTTATTCCCGGGCGATGACAGGCGACCAAGTGACAGGAGATCTGTGCGTCGAAGCCATGCTTCAGGAGTATGTCCTGAAGCCGCAGCCATCAGATGCACCACTTCCAAAAGATCGAATCGACCTGTTTGCGCTACTTGATTCAATCCTCGCAGACCCAGCCCAGTTGCCCACGCCGACTGAGTCTATTCCTGCTTTTCAGAGTCTGTCATCACTGTCCCGTCGCGCGCTGTTTCTGACTGCCGTCGAGCAGCTGGAATCGGGCGCTGTGGAAATGATTCTTAAAATCGGGCCAGAAGACCTGACGAACATTCTGAAAGAGGCCGAACGAGACCTTGCTTCTTCGCTGGCAACGGACGTTCTGATCATTGAAGATGAAGCGATGATTGCCTTCCAGCTGAAGGAGATCATTGAAAGCCTGGGCCACAACATGGTCGCCCGGGCAACCACACGGGAAGAAGCGGTCAGAGAAGCTCGTGCGACCAGTCCGGGTCTTATGCTGGTTGATATTCAGCTTGCAGATGGTTCATCCGGCCTGGACGCAATGGACGAGATCATAAAGTTCCACAAAGCTCCCAGCATCGTTATCACCGCCTTTCCGGAACGCCTACTCTCAGGCCGCGCCAATGAGCCTGCTTTTCTCATCCCCAAGCCATTCCGGGCCGATCACGTGAAAACGGTTATCAGCCAGGCCCTTCTGACCAAAGCGGCGAGCTAGCTTTCTGCCGGCCAGTTATCGTCCACTTCCGCTTCCTCGATGACGAGTTCGATCGGCACGGTATACTCGATCGTCAGCCCGGTATCCTTGTAGTCGCGTGTCACTTTCGCATTGGGCAACATTTCTGTCAGGCGCGTACCAAACCCAACTCTTTTGGGCGGTTTGACCCCGGTCAGGCCTGATTCGACCCACAGGACCCGAAGCAGGTTTCCCGATACGCTCCATTCCACATCCAGCTGGCCTTCCGGTTGAGAAAAGCAACCATGTTTCAGCGCATTGGTGACGAATTCATGGATGACCATGCCGCCATCCCTGGTTGACTTCAGCGTAAGCTGAACATCTTCTCCCTTCAGATTGTATCGGATAGCTTTCTGACTCGAAATTTGAGCCAGTTCGTCTTCAAACAAGCTCCTCAACTGCAGGCCCTTCAATCCCGAAGATGACATGCGCGAATAGATTCTTGCCATTGAATCAATGCGGCTGCAGAAATCATCCGTGAACTGCTCTACTGACGTTGCCGAAGCACTTGTGATCCGGGCCGTTGCAAGGATAACAGAGACAAAATTCTTCACCCGATGGTCCAGCTCAGCTGTCATGACATCATGACTTTGCTGGAGTTCAACCAGGTGGGTGATGTTCTCCACACGCTGGACAACATACTGAACCTGCCCATCGGATCCATAGAATGGTTCCTGAGTGGACTGCCAGTGTATTGGACGACTGGTACCGTCCCGCCCTTTGACAATGGACTTCTGAACTTCGGAACGCGTTCTCTTTCCCTGGAAGGAAAGTATCCAATTCTTCCGGAAAGATGCCTCGACCTCCGGAGCCACATCGAACACATCGAACACATTCCTGCCGATCAGCTGCTCTTTCAAAACGCTGAACGATTTGCAGTATGCCGCATTTGCAAAAACAAAGCGCAAATCCCTGTCCAACGCCATGGTCGGGACCATCGACTGTTCGACAAATCCAGCGACAACGTGCTGGCTGACTTCAGCTGCACTCGTGTCCGAATGTTCTGGAGTGGGCAAAGCCGACATT
The DNA here is from genome assembly GCF_003263315.1 of Hyphomonas sp. GM-8P. NCBI lineage: Bacteria > Pseudomonadati > Pseudomonadota > Alphaproteobacteria > Hyphomonadales > Hyphomonadaceae > Hyphomonas > Hyphomonas sp. GM-8P. Next base: position 70,273 of record NZ_AWFE01000058.1, on the reverse strand, counting down.
GCGCCGTTCCTCACACTGATGCTCGATAGGAAGCTTTTATTATTGCTCTATCCTGACGACAGAGTCTGCATAGGCCGTTAATCCATCACCAGCCGTAAAATGCAGAAGAGCCATGGGGCAGGCATGTCCGTTTCGGCTGGGGCACTTTTGGCGAGGCTTCGATCCTTGCCCGGCAGCGGCTGGATGACCAACCGCCACAGGCGGAAATGCCTTAACTCTTTCTGAGATTAAATTGGAGCGGGCGATGAGATTCGAACTCACGACCCCAACCTTGGCAAGGTTGTGCTCTACCCCTGAGCTACGCCCGCGTCCTGATAGGGTATGCGGCAACCGGGGCTGCCGAGAGGCGTGATTAAGCGCATAGCGCACGGCTTTGCAAGGCCGAATTTCGGCGCCACTGCACAAATCATCCGCGAAGGACGGGGCGGATCTGATCGGGGCGCACTTCTCTCCCTTCAATATCCACAAAAGCAGCGCGGATCGCTGATTTGGAGCCTGCTTTTGTGAAACTGATTGGCGGCGTTTCCCCCTGACCAAGCCAGGCATCGCCCCACTGGGTCAAGCCGATAAGAATCGGTCGCAAAGACAAACCCATGGGAGACAGGACATATTCCGGACGGGAGCGTTTTCCCGGCGATTTATAAGTTCGTTTCGTCAACAGGCCGTCTTCGACCAGCTTTTTTAGCCGGCCAGACAAGACTGTGCGCGGACAGGCAAGTTCGGCCTGAAAGTCGTCGAACCGGCGCACTCCATAAAGTGCGGCACGCAGGATCAGCAACGTCCATCGGTCCCCGACCACATCAATCGCCTTTGCGAGATTACAGGCGTCCGGCTGAACGGGTGAGCGGCGGGCAAGAGGAATCTGCGTCATATCCAACTCCTGAATGGGTTCGCATTTGAAATCCAGACTTCTTCGCGAAGCCTTCACGTTTTTGCCGCAAGGCACAGGCAGACGCTCCCTTGAAACCGAGGTCCCGATGCTGCGCCGCTCAATTCACTTTGCCACCCTGCTTCTGCTCGCAACCTGCACCGGTACGCCGGACATGCCGGAGGCGCCCAGGGTCGCCATGCCAGACGCAGACTCAGCCTGGAGTCTGGACACGGTCGCAGAGCGCCTTTCCGAGGCTTCCTGCCCGGCAGGAACTGGCTATTCGACTCCAGCCCCGATCAGGATTTCCGCCAGTCCAATCGAACTTGGGCCTGAAGACGAGATCGCCAAGCGACTTTCCGATGATGTATCGTATGCTGGTGGATGGGCACTGACGTCGGATAATGCGAGCTTTGGCGGCCTTTCCGATCTCGCACTCGACGGCGACGGCAACCTGCTCGCGGTTGCCGATGATGGTGCGTTTGTCTGGATCAACCTTGAGAACGACACACCCAACGGTAACGGTCAGCTTGCCTACATGCTGGGAGCAGACGGTAATCTGCTCCAAGGCAAGTCATTGGGGGATGCTGAGGGTCTGGCGGTCCGGAATGGTCTTGCCATAGTCAGTTTTGAGCGCACCCATCGCATCTCGGCATTTGACCTGGATCGCTGCGGGGCGGCCGCGGTCGAGGCCTCCATCAGCCCGTTGCCGGACACATATGCAGACCGCCTCGTCGATGAGAATCGCGGTGCTGAAGCCCTCACAGTCACTCCAGAAGGCAATATCCTGTTCGGGTACGAGACAGTGGAGAACGGTCATTCGCCTATCGGCGCGGTGGCAAACCTCCAGGAAGCTGGCTGGACAGACGAAGTCGCGCCCAATCCGGCCGGTTACGCCTTTGTCGGGTTTGATACTGTTCAAATTGACGGCGAGGACGAGACCTTCTGGCTATTCCGCAGCTACGATCCCATCCGCGGCAATCGCAATGTGTTGCACTGGCGGAACGGCGACAGGGAGATCGTTCTCACCCGCCCGCTGGCTGTCGACAATTACGAAGGCATCACCGTCATGGACCTTGGAGACGGTATGGCCCGGGTCTGGATTATCTCCGACGATAATTTCAATCCACAGCAGCGCACGCTCCTGCTCGCCTTCGACATTGCAGTCGCTTCAGAATAATCCCGCTTACAATCGAGCGCGTTCACGCCTACATCTGATCTTGCACAAGGGCTGCGGCGTGCGCGAAGGGACTGATCTCCGGCGACCTTACTTTCCGTCAGGGAGCTGGCAATCTGGATGGGGCCGTGGCCCCGTCTCATCCGGCGCCCACCTAGTCTCTAGGTTGACGGGAGTGAATATGCCCTGCGGCGGTTGCGGTTCTTGTGCACATTTCCCGCAGCCTTTGCGTTTAAGAGGGCGTGACGCCCTGGCCGGACCTCTCTAAGGCTGGCTGCATGACCTCAGCTCCGCCCGATAAGATCCAACTACGACACCGAATGCGCACCATTCGCGCCGAAGCCGCTGCGCGCGATCCCGACGCTGCAGAGAAAATCGCTGACCTGTTTCCGATGAAATTGCTGCAGCGCTACGGTCCGGTCGTTTCCGGCTATGTCCCGATCAATGAGGAACTGGACCCTATGCCGCTGATGAAGCGGCTGGCTGACGCAGGGGCTGAACTGTGCCTGCCTCGGATGTTGCCGAAAGGCGGGATTTCATGGCGCCTGTGGAGCTTTGGCGAACCGCTGGAGCGACGCCCGTTCGGCTTAAGCGAACCCACGGAGGATGCTCCTGAAGCCCACCCAACGCTTATCCTGACCCCATTGCTGGCGTTCGATGCGAAGGGCAATCGCCTCGGCTATGGTAAAGGCCACTACGATCAGGCGCTGCAAACGTTAAGATCCGAAGGCCGGGCATTTGCCTGTGCGGTAGCTTATGCCGCCCAGCAGATCGACGATGTTCCTGCTGAACCGCACGATCAACCGCTTGATTGGGCCATCACTCCGGCAGGCTCCATTCCGCTGTTCATGATGCGCAATATGGCGGCTCTGAAACAGGGTTAATGGCCCGTTTCTTGCGATGGCCCGAATTGAGATCGGACCATCGAATGCCAACAGACACTACAGATCGCAGCCTGAAGAACTTCTTACAGGACTGGCAACCCCGGGCCGTCGTGGCTGCGGTTGTGGTGGCTTTTGCCCTTTGCGTCGCCATTTTTTCGGCTCTTCGACACCCGTCGGAACCTCCCGAGTCACCCACCAACCGGGCTGCTGCCCCGCGGGTCGCCGACATGGCCCCCGTGGTCCCCTGGATCCCCAACCGCTCGGTAAACACACATCAGAAAATTCCTGCACGCCGGGAAGGTCCCTACACTCTGCAGCCTGATGCACCGATGCTGAAGTCAGATGGCGCGTTCATTTCCATTCTCGGAAACGGCCTGCCAGCAGAGCGATTTTACATTTCCGAGCATAGCAATGACGACAGTTTCCAGGGCGGCGACTGGGTTCGCGAAAATGTGGTGTCTGGTCCTGACGGGCTCCGTCTGGACGTCACAGCGACGGGAAATCCGAAAAAGCCGTACGGACTGGCAGAGGTCTCGGTACTCGGCACCTATGGTTACGGTCGCTATGAAACGATCATGCGCCCGGCAAAGGGATCCGGGCTTGTGTCAGCTTTTTTCACCTACACCGGCCCCTATTTTGGCAACCCGCATGACGAGATCGATATCGAATTCGTCGGGAAAGACACCAGCATCGTTGAGCTGAACTACTTCCATAAAGGCAAAACCGGCAACAGCGCGCGGATCAAATTGCCGTTTGACGCTTCCCAGCAGGATCACCTCTATGCTTTCGACTGGAAACCTGAAGGCATCAGCTGGTATGTCGATGGGAAGCTGATCTACCAGACGCCGGTGAACGATCCGCATTTGCCCAAGAATGCCGGGCGACTGTTCGTGAGCAATTGGACCGGAAAGAAAGAACTGCAGCAATGGCACGGCGCTCCGGACTTCGGTGACCGCGGTTCAGCTTACTATTCCTGCATCTCCTACACGCCGCTTGGCGAGAATACTCGCCGCTGTGCTGATATTTTCCAGCCCGGCACGCAATTCCCGGCAGCCGGCGAATGAGACATCCATAAAACGGCGCCACTCCACCGGAGCAGCGCCGCTTTGTTTGAATACAATAAAGATACTCTATTATTCGTCGATGACCTGCGAACGGGCTTCCGGAAGCAAGACCGCCATTTGCTCGCGGATCTCCGCATCGCTGGTGCCCGTCTTGGCCTTGTCGAGGTCTGCACGAACCTTGCGGAAAACATCCTCGTCGCCTGCTTCTTCGAGGTCCGACAGTACGACCGTTTTCGCATAGGCTTCTGCGTCGTCTTCCCCCATGCCCATGACACCCGCGGCCCACAAGCCGAGCAGCTTGTTCCGCCGGTTCATGACCTTGAACTGTTGTTCCTCGGTGAGCGCAAACCGCGCTTCTTCCGCGCGCTCCCGATCGTTGAATGTGCTCATCACAGGACCTTTCCAATAACTAGACCTTGGCGGGATATAGAGTCCTCGGCAAGGTGTGTGCAATAATTGTTTCCCGCGACGGATTGGCGTAACAGGAGCCGCTAGCGGAGGGGCTGCGGCGATTCCTGTCCAGTGAGACCGTCCCGGCCCCATTACAGGGGCTCATGAAAGGGGTTTATCCATGAACAAACGGCGTGTCGTTTATGAAGGCAAGGCCAAGATTCTCTATGAGGGTCCGGAGCCAGGCACCCTTATTCAGTATTTCAAGGATGATACGACGGCTTTTGACGCCCAGAAGCGCGCTGTTCTGGATGGCAAAGGCGTTCTGAACAACCGCATCAGCGAGTTCATGATGACCCGCCTGGCTGGCGTTGGCATTCCGACCCACTTCATCCGCCGCCTCAATATGCGTGAGCAGCTGATCAAGAAGGTCGAGATCATCCCCCTGGAGGTTGTGGTGCGCAATGTGGCTGCGGGCTCTCTGGCCAAGCGTCTCGGCATTGAAGAAGGCCAGGTCCTGCCTCGTCCGATCGTCGAGTTCTACTACAAGGACGATGCGCTGCATGATCCGCTGGTGACAGAGGAACACATCGCCGCCTTCGGCTGGGCCGGCCCTCAGGAATATGACGATCTGGTTTCCCTCGCCCTGCGCGTGAATGATTTCATGTCAGGCCTGTTCGCAGCCGTGGGTATCCGCCTGATCGACTTCAAGCTGGAATTCGGCCGCTATTTCGAGGGCGATGCGGAGATCCCGCGCATTCTGCTGGCCGACGAGATCAGCCCAGATTCCTGCCGCTTGTGGGACTTCGAAACAGACGACAAGCTGGACAAGGACCGCTTCCGCCGCGACCTCGGCGGGGTAACAGAAGCCTATGCAGAAGTCGCGCGCCGCCTCGGAATTATCCGGGAATCCGGAGAAACCGACAACGTCGTCAGCTTCAACAGCGGCAAGTAAACCGGACTACCCTGTTACTGCCGAAAATATTCCAATCGCCGGGCAATTGCGCTAGATGAGGCGCGACTCGCACCCCGCCAGGAGACCATCGGATGAAAGCCATTGTGCATGTTGCCCTGAAGAACGGCGTGCTGGACCCTCAAGGCAAGGCAGTTGCCGATACGCTGGCACGTATGGGGTACAAGGAAGTGGAAGGCGCCCGCATCGGCAAGGTCATTGAACTCGACCTCGAAGATGGGCTCAGCGAGGCAGACGCAAATACCCGCGTCAAAGAGATGTGCGAGAAACTCCTCGCGAACACTGTGATCGAAAGCTATCGCATCGATCTTCAGGGCTGATCGGCTTCCTCGTCCTTGCGCACATAACGCCCGACAAACCAGTCAGACCATTTGCCCGTTTCGGTGTCTTTTTGCCGGAAGTGCTGTGTGACTGAGCCATCTGCATTCAGAGTCCACTCCCCCGTGAATGGCGCCACGCCGACTCCACCACGATTGCGGATCTCTCCCTCCAGCAGCATGGATCCGGTATCGGTCGGCCCGCCGGAATAGTCGATTATACCGCCTGCATTCACCCAGATCTGGCGCCATTTCCCGGTACCGGGATCGAAGAAATTGTAGCTTTGTCCGGTACCGCCCCCGCTATTGGTCCAGTGCTCAATCAGGAGACAACCATGCTCCGCTGGCTGGATCGAATTCGTGCCCGCGAGATTTCCGGCCTGGTCGTAAACGTTCCAGTCCCCAATCCAGAAATCGAACTGGTGATAAACCGCGTCACTGCATGGCGGCGGTGGGTTAGCGGCTGGCGCCGGCGTGGATTGACCGGCCTCGACGGTTAAAGCCAAACAGGCAGTCACAGCAAGCGCCGGTAAGACGAGTATTTTTCGCATGGGGCTTCTCCGGTATCTTCCAAAAGAAAGCCAGACATAGCTCCCATAATCAAATCACTATCGATTTCCGGATAGGCGTTCTGGTCTCAACACCAAAATATAAGTGAGCATTCACTTGCATATATTGCATTTCGTGCTATCTGTTTAAGTGAGCACGGAGCCTTCTATGACAAGAAATATCGCGGCGACCAATACCACTGCCAAGAAAACGCGGGCGCGTAATGCGCGGCCAAAAATCGAGCGCGCGGCGTTGAAACTCTTCGTCCATGAGGGGGTGGATGCCGCAACAACGCGAGAGATCGCTGAAAAGGCCGGCGTGTCGGAAGGAGCGCTGTACCGGCACTACAAAGGCAAGGACCAGCTGGCCCTCAGTCTGTTCATGGAAACCCACAATCGCCTGGGCCAGATGATGCAAGAAGCCCTCTCCGGGGACGGCACGCTGGAAGACAAAGTGCACGCAGCCGTGAAAGCCTATTGTGAACTGGCGGATGAAGACTTCCTTCTGTTCTCTTTCCACCTTGTCTCACTCAACCGGTACCTTCCCTACGATAAAAAGCGCGAGGACGATCCCGTCTCCATTACAGAACGCATCATCGACGGATTGATGAATGAAGGCATGATCCCAAAAGGGGACCCTGCGCTGAAAGCGGCGATGGCACTCGGTGTGGTGATGCAGGCCGGTCAGAACAAGATCTACAACCGGTTGCCCGGTCTTTTCGCTCAGCATGCTGACGCTATGGCACGCGCCGTCGTGGCCGTGCTGAAATCAGAATAATCGCCCACGATTGCCACAAGACAAAAGGAAACTCGCCATGCGCGCAGCCCTGTTTACATTTGTCTATTACCTGCTTTCTGCCCTTTACGTTCTGACCTCTGTGCCCTTCCTCATTCTGCCAGGGCACACACCAGTTCGGGCGATCATCCGCAGCTATACCCGCGCCATGAACCTGAACCTTCGGTGGGTGGCAGGTATCCGCAAAGAAGTGCGAGGCCGGGACCAACTCCCCGAAGGGGCATTTATCCTTGCATCAAAGCACCAGAGCTGGGGGGACGGCTACCTTGTGTACCCGGAGGTCAAGAATCTCGCCTTCGTGACGGGTGACCATCTGGAGAAGTTTCCGCTCGTCGGCGGTATCCTGCGCAAGCTGGGAGCCATTGTAATCGACACCTGCGGTGGTGGGGACCGCAAGGCGGCATCCCTGCGCGAAGGCATGGAACGGGCCAAGCAGGACGGCCGGCGCATTCTCATCTATCCCGAAGGTCATCTGGCACCGGTCGACTATCACTTCCGTTACAAGCCCGGCGTCTGGCACATGGCGCAGGCCATGCAGGCACCAGTCGTACCGGTCGCGACCAATATCGGCCTATACTGGCAGCAGCAGGAAAAGGAAAAACGTGCCGGCACGGCGGTCATCGAATTCCTCGAGCCTATCCCCTGGAACTTGCCGAAAGAGGAATTCATGGAACGCCTCACTGAAGTGGTGGAACAGCGGACCGCTGAACTGGTCGCAGAAGGCCGCGGCACGCCGGTCAAACGCGCCACTCTGATCCCTGATCCGCCGAAGGGCATGGAAGCCAGCCCGACGATGTCCGATCTCGCGGCCTTCAAGAAGGCTTAGGCAACCGGTCCGAGCAGCGCCGCCCGCCACAATTCGCATTTCCGTTCGAAAGTCATCGAAGCATAGGCCGGGCTCGTGGAGGGCACAGCTGTCGATACAGCGCCGGCGGGTGAATATGCAGCGGCGTATTTGTCGAAACTCTTCGCAGCCTTACCGCCATTCAGTGCGATACGGCGGATCTTTGGATGAGTGGCAAAGAAGTCCGAAAAATCGTTCGCCACTTCGGCCTTGATGTTCGCGTCGAGGCTACCTTCGCGCCGGCAAAGCTGCAGGACATCCCAAACTGCAACGCCATTTTCCATAAGGATCGCCTGGCGCTCAGCATAGGGCTTTTCCGGTCCTGCTCCGAACAGTTCACCCATGATCGGCCAGAACGCGTTCCGGCCGTGGGCATAGTACTGACCTGCTTCCAGGGACGCGACGCCAGGCATACTTCCAAGAATAAGACGCTGAGCGTCCGGCGCGGCTATCGGATCGAAGCCCTGAATGATCAAGGCAGACCTCCTGCCCAGTGGGTCAGCTTTACGCTTCAGCGGCAGGGACGATCGTCACGCTCTCGCCACAGCCACAGGCATCTGTCTGGTTTGGATTGTTGAAGACAAACTTCTCGTGCAGCGGCGTCACTTCAAAATCGACTTCACTGCCTAGCAGGAAAAGTACAGCTTTGGCGTCAATCAGGATGGTGACGCCATTGTCTTCGACCACTTCGTCCAGCGGTTCCGGCGCCATGGCATAGTCCATGACGTATTCCATGCCGGCACAGCCGCCATTCTTCACGCCGACGCGCAGATAGCCTGCGCCGCGTTCTTCCATGATCTCTTTCACACGCGCGGCAGCGGCGTCTGAGAGCTTTACGGGCTTGGGTCTTGGTCGTCTGGCCATGAGGGAAAGATAGGGGCGCACCCCTTCCCGTTCAATCAAAGCATGTTCAGCGCGAGGCGGGCTTCGTCGGACATGCGCGACGGATCCCATGGCGGATCGAAGGTCAGCTGGACTTCGACATCCTTCACGCCTTCGACGGTGCGGGCGGCATTCTCCACCCATCCCGGCATTTCGCCGGCCACCGGGCAACCGGGCGCAGTAAGTGTCATTTCGATATCGACCTTGCGGTCATCATCGATGTCGACTTTGTAGATCAGGCCAAGTTCGTAGATGTCGACCGGGATCTCCGGATCGAACACGGTCTTGAACGCAGCGATCAGCGCATCGGTGATCTGGTTCAGCTCATCCTGTGGAATCGCTGAAGGCGCTGCAGTTTCAGCGGCAGCGTCCACGTCTCGGGAGGTCATGTCATCGGCCATATGAGCCACCTATACCAGCATTTTCCGGGCCTTGGCGAGCGCCTCTATGAAGGCATCGACTTCGGCCAGGGTGTTGTAGATGGCGAAGGAGGCGCGGGCTGTCGAGGGGACGCCGAGATGTTCCATCAGCGGCTGGGCGCAATGATGTCCTGCGCGGATCGCGACGCCGTAGCGGTCCAAAATCTGAGCAATATCATGAGGATGTGCGCCTTCGAGGCTGAAGGTCAGCACGGCACCCTTGCCCGGCGCTTCGCCATGGATCCTGAGGCCGTTGATGCCGCGCAGCCCCTCCACGGCATGACTGTACAGGACCATCTCGTGTGCATGCACTGCTTCTGAGGGATGACTGCGTATCCAGCCCAGGGCTGCACCAAGGCCAATCGCTTCCAGGATTGGCGGGGTGCCGGCCTCGAATTTGTGCGGGGCCGTATTGTAGGTGACGCGGTCGCGGGTGACGATCTCGATCATCTCCCCGCCGCCCTGATACGGTCGCGCCCGGTCCAGCGCTTCCGCCGTGCCATAGAGCACACCGATGCCCGTTGGCCCGTACAGCTTGTGGCCGGTCATGACATACCAGTCGACACCAAGCGCCTGTACATCCACCGGGATGTGCACAGCGGCCTGGCTGCCATCAGCCAGCACTTGTGCACCGGCGTCATGCGCCAGCCGCACGATTTCCGCCATGTCGGTCACCGTGCCCAGCACGTTCGACATGTGTGTCATGGCGACGAATTTCGTCTTCGGCCCGATAACCTCCGCCAGTTCGGCCATGTCGAGCGCGCCATCATCGGTCAGGCCGACCCAGCGCAGTACCGCGCCGTGGCGTTCACGCAGGAAGTGCCAGGGGATGATGTTCGAATGATGCTCCATCACCGACAGGACGATCTCGTCGCCGGGCTTGATCTCGCCCGCCAACGCCGAGGCAACCAGGTTGATCCCCTCGGTCGATCCCTTGGTGAAGATGATGTTCTCGTGGCCGGGGGCGTTGAGGTAGGCCCGCGCGGATTCACGCGCCGCCTCATAGGCTTCGGTCGCCTCGTTCGACAGCGTGTGGATACCGCGGTGCACATTGGCATAAGCGGTACGCGACTGGTTCGCGACCGCATCGATCACGGCATTCGGCTTCTGGGCACTTGCCGCATTGTCCAGATAGACCAGCGGATAGCCGTTCACTTCCCGCGACAAGATCGGGAATTCCGCCCGGATGGCGTCGATATCCAGAACCGTACTCATCGTGCCAGCCATGCCCGCGCCTGCACCCGCAGGACGTCTTCCAGCTCGCCCGCCTCTTCCAGCGCCTCGGCGATGAAGGCTTCGGTCAGCAGGGCGCGCGCCTCTTCTTCGGCAATGCCACGCTGGCGCATGTAGAACATCTGGTTCGCATCGAGCGCACCGGACGTGTTGCCGTGCGCGCATTCCACGTTATCGGCATAGATTTCGAGTTCGGGCTTCGCGAAGACTTCGGCGCCCTCCTCTAGCAGCAGCGCATTGTGCTGCATGTCGGCATCGGTCTTCTGGCCGACATTTCGCGGCACGAAGAACTTGCCCTGATAGACACCGCGCCCACCGTCCAAAACCGCGCCCTTGGTCAGCTGGCGCGTCACGCAGGACGGCGCACCATGGCGCACTTCGGTTGTGATGTCGGCATGATGGCCGTCTGCGCAGAGATAGGCTGCGTTCAGCGTGGCCTTCGCGCCGGTCTCCTGATGGGTCAGGCGCGTTTCCAGCCGCGTGAGCTTGCCACCAAAGGCCAAGGTCGTCTGACGATAGTCGGCGCCTTCATCGAGCTGGACAGCAGCCGTTGCCGCCAAAACCTCTGCCTTCCCGGTCCGCTGGTAGACAGTGCGCGAACACTCCGCGCCCGCCTGCAGCGAGAATTCCATGAGCGAGGCCGTGAAGCCCGCACCGCCGAGATAGGACTCGCTGACGGCCAGCTTGGCTCCGGGCCGCACGATAATCTGGACGCGGGCAAAGTTTGCTTCGCCAGCGCCGGAGAAACGGAAATGGAGCCGCGGCAGGTCCTGCCCGGTCACTTCAATCATCAGCGTGCCAGGTTTGGTCTTGCCGCCAGCCAGAGCCGCGGCGAGCGCGCCAAGCGGCATGTCTTCCGATGCGCCAAAGGCTTGCGCCTCCGGTTTGGCCAGCACGCGGATGCCTTCCGGCAGGCTCTCCGCCCAGGTGAAGCCGGTGGGCGTGAAGCTAAACAACACGGCGTCGTCTGCTGGCAGCGGGTCTTGCGCGGTACCAGGCTGCGCCGGGGTTTCGATCACAGGAAGCGACGCCTTGAAGTCGCTCCAGTGCCAGCCTTCCACACGACGGTGAGGCAAGCCGCCCTTGGCAAAGGCTTCAAACGCTCGCTCGCGGCGCGCGTCTTCCGGCAGCATGCCGTAGCGCGCGATGAGCTCCAGCTCCGCCGCGTTGGGGTTGGCAATCAGGTCGCGCAGCGCGGTGCTCACACCGCTTCTCCCACGACGCCTTCATAGCCCTCGGCTTCCAGCCGGTGGGCGAGGTCCGCCCCGCCGGTCTTGATGATGCGGCCGGCGGACAGAACGTGCACCTTGTCCGGTTTGATATAGTCCAGCAGGCGCTGATAGTGGGTGATTACCAGCATGCCGCGCTCCGGGCTGCGCATGGCGTTCACGCCTTCGGCCACGGTTTTCAGCGCGTCGATGTCGAGGCCTGAATCGGTCTCGTCGAGGATCAGGAAGTTCGGCTCCAGCATCATCATCTGATAGATTTCGAGGCGCTTCTTCTCACCGCCCGAGAAGCCGACATTCACCGGGCGCTTCAACATCTCCGCATCCAGTTTCAGCTGTTTGGCAATTTCGCGGGACTTCTTGATGAAGTCTGGCGCGGAAATCTCGTCCTCGCCGCGCAGCTTGCGCTGGGAATTCATGGCCGTCCGCACGAAGGTCATCACCGGCACGCCGGGGATCTCGACCGGGTACTGGAAGGACAGGAACATGCCTTTGGCGGCGCGCTCTTCCGGCTCCATAGACAGGATGTCTTCGCCGTTCAGCGTGACGCTGCCGCCAGTGACTTCATAGCCGCTGCGGCCGGTCAGCACATAGGACAGGGTGGATTTGCCGGCGCCATTGGGACCCATGATGGCGTGCACCTCACCTGCGGGCACCTCAAGGGTCAGCCCGTTGATAATCTGCTTGGCCTCTTCAGCCTCGCCCACGGTGGCGGTCAGGTTCTCAATCTTCAACATGGGGCCGATGTAGGACCGACCGGGCCTCAGGGAAAGCCCTTAGGTCAGGAATGGGGTGTTCAGAAAAGCTATTTCGCCTGCCAGTTCTAGCCGACACTGCCTTCGAGGCTCACTTCCAGCAGTTTCTGGGCCTCTACGGCGAACTCCATCGGCAGTTCCTGCAGGACTTCACGGACAAAGCCGTTGACCAGGAGGGCAACCGCCTGCTCCTCGCCGAGACCGCGCTGGCGGGCGTAAAAGAGCTGGTCTTCGGAGAGCTTGGTCGTCGTCGCCTCATGCTCAAGCTGTGCGTCGGCGCGGCGATTCTCGACATAAGGCACCGTGTGGGCACCGCAGCGGCCGCCGATCAGCAGGCTATCGCACTGGGTGAAGTTGCGGGCCTTCTCGGCACGCTTGTTGATCGAGACGAGGCCGCGATACGTGTTGTCAGACTTACCGGCGCTGATGCCCTTGGAAATGATCCGGCTCTTCGTGCGCTTGCCGAGGTGGATCATCTTGGTGCCAGTGTCTGCCTGCTGGCGGCCATTGGTGACAGCGATGGAGTAGAACTCGCCCACGCTGTCGTCGCCGCGCAGGATACAGGACGGGTATTTCCAGGTGACGGCAGAGCCGGTTTCGACCTGGGTCCAGCTGATCTTGGAGCGAGCGCCCCGGCAATCGCCGCGCTTGGTCACGAAATTGTAGATGCCGCCCTTGCCATCTTCATCGCCGGGCCACCAGTTCTGGACGGTGGAATATTTGATTTCGGCATCGTCGAGGGCGACCAGTTCCACCACGGCGGCGTGGAGCTGGTTCTCGTCACGCATCGGCGCGGTACAGCCTTCGAGATAGGAAACATATGCACCTTCGTCGCAGACGATCAGGGTACGTTCGAACTGACCGGTATTTTCCGCATTCATGCGAAAATAGGTCGACAGCTCCATCGGGCACCGCACGCCCTTCGGCACATAGACGAATGTGCCGTCCGAGAACACGGCGCTGTTCAGCGTGGCAAAGAAATTGTCAGACTGCGGAACGACAGTGCCGAGATATTTCTTCACCAGCTCCGGATGCTCGCGCACGGCTTCGGAGATCGACATGAAGATCACGCCAGCCTTTTCCAGCTCCTTGCGGAACGTGGTGGCGACGGAAACCGAATCGAAGACGGCATCGACGGCAACGCGCGGGGCCTCACGGGCAGCAGCCGCGGTCTCGGCAGCGCCTTCCACACCCAGCAACACTTCGGCCTCTCGCAGCGGGATGCCGAGTTTCTCGTAGGTCTCGAGGATTTCCTTCGGAACATCATCGATGGACTCATACTTCGCGCCGCTCTTCGGGGCCGCGTAGTAATAATAGGCCTGATAATCGATCGGCTCGTACCGGACCTTGGCCCAGGTCGGCTCTTCCATGGTCAGCCAGCGGCGATAGGCAGCAAGGCGCCAATCCAGCAGCCATTCCGGTTCTTCCTTCTTGGCCGAGATGAAGCGGATCGTGTCTTCCGACAGGCCCTTCGGCGAGAACTCCATGTCGATGGCGGTGGAGAAGCCAGCGGAATAATTCTCGGACTCGAGCGCCTTCGCGGCCTCGACCGTTTTCGCGTCGATACCTTCCTTGACCGTCACTTCCGTGCAGTCGTCTTCGTGCTCGTCCGTTCCGCCGCAGCAGTCCATCTTACTTATTTGTCCTCATCGGTCTGGCCGGTGCTACGCTCATGCCGCGCCTTGTCCAGCCGCTCAAAGCAGGCTCGACGGGCTTCGACGTCGACCTCCTGCTCGCAGGCCCTGATTGCTTCGCGGTCGTAGAACCCACTCCCGAACACATTCAGCGCAGAGCAGCCAGACATCACCAGAGTGCTCACCAGCACCGCGATTGGCAGAATACGTTTGCCTGTCAGTCGCATCAGGTTGTCTCCTTCTGTACTGCGCGCTCGGCCGCCTTCAGCCATGCATCCGCGACGCCGTCAAAGTCTGACGGCAGTGTACTCCATCCAAAGCTGGTGCGGATTGCCGATTCTGCAAGGGTGTCATCCGCGCCCATCGCCATGAGGACAAGGCTGCGTTTGACCTTGCCGGAGGAGCAGGCGGAGCCCGCAGAGATGCACACGCCTGCCAGATCCATGGCCATGACCTGCGTTTCCGCGGAGAAGCCCGGCTTTGCGAAATTTGAGACGCCCGAGAGCCGTGGGGCTCGCTTGCCAGTAACCAGCACACCGCCTTCAGCTTCGAGGCGGGCCTCCATGGCATCACGAAGAGGGCCAAGCGCCGCGTATTTCGACAAATCGCGCATGGCCGCCTCAATCGCTGCACCAAACCCGGCGATCGCAGCGACATTCTCCGTACCGGAGCGGAGCCCTCGCTCCTGCCCGCCGCCATATTGGACGGCTTTCAGCGGCGCACCGGCCCGGTGCCAGAGGGCACCTGCGCCCTGCGGCCCGCCGATCTTGTGGGCGCTGACAGCGAGGTAGTCGACGCCCAACAGACCCACATTCACCGGTATTTTTCCAAGGCCCTGGACTGCATCGCAGATGGTCAGCCCGCCAGCTTCGCGAACCAGCGCGGCGGCCTCTGCGACCGGCTGGATGATGCCCGTCTCGTTGTTCGCGAGCATCAGGCACAACACAGGCGTGCCTTTGGCAGCATGATTCCATGTCTTCAACCGACCTGCGAGGTCTTCCAGGTCCACCGTCCCGGCAGAGGTAAGGTAGGCCGTCTCCATCACGACGCCGGAATGCGCCGCGGCCTTGCCAATGGCTTCATGCTCCAGCGCCGAAACGATCAGCGTGCATTTGCCCTCAAGTCCTGCCACTGCGCCGTGGACCGCCAGGCTGTCGGATTCGGTGCCGCCGGAGGTGAAAACGATGTCCTCCGCCCGGCTGCCGATGGCACCCCCCAGCACCGAGCGCGCCCGCTCGACAACGCCACGCGCCGCGCGCCCAGCCGCATGCACAGAGGACGGGTTTACGGCCCCCATGTCATAAACGGCGAGCATGGCCTCGCGCGCTTCCGGGCGCAGCGGGCTGGTCGCATTGTGGTCGGCATAGATCATGCGCCCCATATAGCCTTTCATGCGCATGGGTGCACCTGCAGAAAAATTTGCTTTTCAGTGCGCGTTTGGCTTATCACCCGGCGCTTAACCCGAAATTCCGAGGATGCCATGGCAGAACTCATCATTCCGGGCCCTCAGGGCCGTATCGAAGCGCGTTACACAGAGCCGCCATATGATGGCGCGCCGATTGCGTTGATCCTCCATCCCCACCCGAAAGCCGGTGGCACGATGCAGGACCCGATCTCGATCATGTTGTACCAGATGTTCGAGAAGCATGGCTTCGGCGTTCTGCGCTACAATTCCCGCGGCGTCGGCCGCAGCCAGGGCCAGTATGACCAGGGCATTGGCGAACTGGAAGACGCCGCCTATGTTCTTGATTACATTGAAAACATGGCAGAAAGCCCACGCTATGTCTGGTGCGCCGGCTACTCTTTCGGCGCCTGGATCACGCTTCAGCTGCTGATGCGCCGCCCGGAAATCGATGGCTTTCTCGCCATCTCGCCGCCGGCCAACCATTACGACCTGTCGTTCCTGGCCCCGTGCCCGGCGTCCGGCCTGATCGTGTCCGGTGACAGTGATGCGGTTTCTTCCCCGGAAGATGTGGAGCGCGCTCTCACCAAAGTGCGGGTCCAGAAAGGCGAGGAAATCGAGCGGACCACCGTGAAAGGTGCGAACCATTTCTACCAGGATCGCCGCGAAGAACTGATCGGCACCTGCGAGGAATACCTGCTTCGCCGCCTTGCTGCCGCCGAAGAGAAACTGCGCCTTGAAGCTGAAGGCGACTAAGCCAGCACAATTCCACCCGTCATTGGTTCCGGCACGCCCGTCGTGCCGGGCCAGCTGATGGGCAGGCCCCGAGCCGAACGCGCAGCCAGATAGGCAAAGGCTTCAGCCTCGATACTGTCACCTCGCCATCCGGCCGCCTCCGCACTCAGCACGGGGCACGGCAATGCCCGGGCGAGGGCATCCATCAGCGCCGGATTATGGCGCCCGCCACCGCAGGCAATGACCCGGGAAGGCACTTCCGGAAGTTGAGAAACACCCGCAGCGACAGCCCGCGCCGAAAACTCTGTCAGGGTCGCTGCGCCATCTTCCACGGACATGCCCTCAACCATGGCGGCCGAAAAATCATAGCGGTCCAGCGATTTGGGCGGCGCCTCGCTGAACCAGTCATGCTGCAACAGCCGCTCAAGCAGCGCCTCGTCCGCCGTGCCGGTCTTCGCAAGGGCGCCGCCAAAATCATGCGTGCCTCGCCCATGCCCTTCGACCCATTCGTCAATCGGGCCATTTGCCGGGCCAGTATCGAAGGCAATCAGCGTACCGTCAGCCAGTTTGGCCGTGATGTTCGCCACACCGCCAAGATTCAGGACGCAAGCCGCACCATCTCCCAGACGCTGCAGGAGTGCTGAATGATAAGCCGGGGCGAGCGGCGCGCCCTGCCCGCCTGCGGCGACATCCGACGTCCGGAAATCGCAGGCCAGCGGCACACCCAAAGCCGCCTGCATGGCAGGCGCATTAATCAGCTGCAGCGTTGCGCCCGGTTTGCCGGGCACAGGACGCCGATGGAGAACCGTCTGGCCATGCACGCCCGCCAGCACCGGCGCCGGACCAGACCAGGCCGAGAGCAATTGCTGCATGGTTTCAGCATGCGTCTGCGTGACGACCGCTTTCGCCGCCTCAAAGGCCGATTCCGGCTCGGGGCCGGACCAGTTCCAGGCGCGGGCCGCATCTGTTGCCTGCTGCAGGATACGGCGTTCCTCAGGCAGGTATTTACGCTCGGCTGTCGCGCCAAACTCCAGCACCTGCTCGCCATTCGTCAGGATCAGCGCTGCATCCACAGCGTCCAGAGAGGTGCCGGACATGAAGCCCGCCACCCATTTTGGCCCAGAATCTGAGAGGGAATCTGAAATCGCGGTGTTCAAGCGGCTCCCTTTCCGTGCTACGCGCCCTGCCTTCACGGAGACACGAGAAGATGAGCGAATACAAGTCGGAATTCCTGAAGACGCTGCAGACGCGCGGCTTCATCAAGCAGGTCACTCACCCGGCCGAGCTTGACGCCTATTGCATGGCGGGCGTTCCAATTGCGTATATCGGCTTCGACGCGACGGCGGACAGCCTTCACGTCGGCTCGCTCCTGCAGATCATGATGCTGCGCCACCTTCAGAAGGCCGGCGGCAAGCCCATCGTCCTGATGGGTGGCGGCACCACGAAAGTGGGCGACCCGACCGACAAGGAAAAGTCCCGCCCCCTGCTGACAAATGAGCAGATCGAGGCGAACATTGCCGGCATCAAGAAAGCCTTCGAACCGTTCCTCACCTTCGGCGACGGCCCGACCGACGCCATCATGGTCAACAATGACGACTGGCTGGGCAAGCTCGGCTACATCGAACTGCTGCGCGAAGTCGGCGTGCACTTCACCATCAACACGATGGTGAAACAGGACACGGTTGCCCGGCGTCTGGCCAATGAGCAGCCCTACACCTTCCTCGAATTCAACTACCTGCTGATGCAGTCCTACGACTTCCTTGAGCTGTTCCGCCGGCAAAATTGCCGTCTGCAGCTCGGCGGATCTGACCAGTGGGGAAATATCGTTGGCGGCGTGGACCTCGTTCATAAGGCAGCGGGCGGTGACGTTTTCGGACTCACAGCCCACCTGATCACGACCGCTTCCGGCGGCAAGATGGGCAAGACGGCCGATGGTGCGGTCTGGCTGAATGCAGACCGCAAGAGCCCCTACGAATACTGGCAGTTCTGGCGTAACTGCGAAGATGCCGACGTCGGCCGCTTCCTGCGCCTGTTCACCGAGTTGCCGCTGGATGAGATCGAAGCACTGGAAAACCTTGAAGGTGCCGGGATCAACAAGGCCAAAGTTGCACTTGCCAATGCAGCGACAACAATGCTGCACGGCGAAGCGGCAGCAAAGGAATCCGAAGCGGCAGCGTCCGCTGTATTTGCCGGAGGCGGAACAGCCGCCGCCTTGCCGACCGTGGAGATTCCGTCTGCGGAGCTGTTCAGCGATTATCTGGTTGCCGCGGCTTTTACAGCCGCAGGCCTGACAGAAAGCAATGGTGAAGCCCGCCGACTGATCAAGCAAGGCGCCGCGAAGATCAATGACCAGCAGGTGAAAGATCAGAACGCTACGCTGGCGGAATCCGACGTGGTTGACGGCACGATCAAGCTGTCCGCCGGCAAGAAACGCCATGCACTGGTAAAGCCAGCCTAACCCCTAGAACTCTTCGTCTGGAATGGGCGGCAGCTCCGAGGGGATCGGCTCATCCGGCGGGCGCGGCCTGGCTTCCGGGATCCGCGTATCCGACGGGTTTTCAAAGATCCGTCGGATGACGCCCGGTGCCAGCGCGGAAAGCGGATTCACCGAGACGTTCGCTTTCTCCATCGTGCCGCGGATCGCATAGGTAAGCGAGAACACGCCCTCACCGTCCCGGCCGACAACCAGATCCCCCAGGATCGGGATTGTTCCGAGGGCGGAGTTCATACCGAAGCTTGGCACGAGGACGCCGTCGAACTCGATCGTGCCGTCCTTGGCGTCGAAATAGCCGTTCGTCGTGAGGCCGAGAGCAGGCCCCTGTGCTTTTGCACCTGATACGACGTATCGCTCCCCCGCCACGGTCAGCGGAATATCCAGCCGGGAGAACAAGACGCCCTCTCCGCCGAGCGTATCCGCCAGTCCGCGCAATGACGCGAGCGAGAGAATTTGCGTCAGGAAGGGTGCATTGTTCAGACGGGTGTTGGTGATGGAAATATCGAACTTGGACGGCTTGTTGTCGTTCGCCAGCATGCCATCCATTTCCAGCTTGCCGCCATCGAGATAGTCGATGCCGAGGAAAGCGCTGGCGATGAAGCCTGCATCTCCACTGGAAACATGGAAGGTCGCCGCCTGGCCACCATTGGTGTCGAAACGCGCCTCAAAGGGGGATCCATCGGCAGCGAGACCTGTGGCCTTGAAAGTCTCTATGCCGGCGGCGCCGGTGGCCATGGAGAACTTCGCCTCCGTCATGTCGAGGCCGGGGCGCAGGGTGAGCGTGTCGACATTCGCCGAAACGCGAATGGGCGTTTTACTTCCTGCATCATCCGCATCCCCAATGGCACCTACACCGGGCATCGCGCCGGAAAGATCCAGATAGGTGCCGGTCAGGCCAAAATTGAGCGCACCGTCCCTGCGCGTGACGGTTCCGCCGACATCCGCCTTGTTCTTCAGATAAGCCCGACGCAGCGTCGCGGAAACAAGTTTGGAATCGCCACCCAGCGTGAAGTCACCGTCGAGATAGGCGTCGTCCGCATGGAACACCACTGTGGCCGTATAGCCTTCTTCGAACCCTTCATAGTGAACCGAAGCCTTGGCCGGCTTGTCCCGTCCTTTCACCCAGCCGATCTCGGAAAGATCCAGTCGGGATTCGGTCAGGTCCAATGCGGTGTCTGCAAT
Source organism: Hyphomonas sp. GM-8P (assembly GCF_003263315.1). NCBI lineage: Bacteria > Pseudomonadati > Pseudomonadota > Alphaproteobacteria > Hyphomonadales > Hyphomonadaceae > Hyphomonas > Hyphomonas sp. GM-8P. Next base: position 50,450 of record NZ_AWFE01000058.1, on the reverse strand, counting down.
GATGCGGGATCCCTCCCCGATTTCAGCCTGCACCTCGATCGGGATTTCTCCTGACAGATAAGCACGGCCCAGAACACCGAACTCGTTCAGGAAGTCCGGCGTAACAATACTGGTCGCCGACAATAGCGATGGCTGGTCACTGTCATTGAATGCATCGCGCCAGGTGAATTGAACAGGAGACGGACCAAGGTTTCCAAAGCCGGAAATGGTCATGCCGTCCTGGTCAACATTCACTTTCGCCGAACCTTCCGTCAGATCGAAGCCAAGCGCAGCATCCCTGAGCCCAGCCTCAGCGACGTTGCCGATCGCAGTGAACCGGATATCTTCATACGGAACATCGTCCAGCGCAGGCCGGAACATTTCGAAAGTCATTTCCCCGTCGCCAGACAGGCGCGCAGGGTCGAAATCGATTTCAAGGCGAGAGTCGACCAGCATTTTCATGATCAGAGAAATGGGCCCATGACCGCGCGCAAAAACCCGGAAATCTCCACCGCGAACATTGAATGCTGGCATCAGAAATGCGCCCTCGTCGAGGTCCCACCCGCCATATTCGCCGGAATCCAGCGTCACCCGGAAAGAGTTGCCGGTCAGCCACCCAGTCCCGCGTCCTTTTTCGACGGGAGGAAGGTCCGACAGGAATTTCACCCAGGCGTCTTCCGCTACGAAGGTAAGCTCAAGGTCTGAATCGCGCAGGTAGCCGTCTTCGCCAAAGCTGTCGCGCTTCAGGTCGATATGGCCTTTGATGTCCTTAAGTGCGCCGGCCTCGACATGATCCCGCGCGAAGTTCCTGCCACCGGTCCCAAGCCCAACGGGCCAGAACGCCATCACCGTATCCTTGGTCACATCCCCGCTGGTCTCCAGAGCGATGTGGCCGAGGACCGGCGGCTCACCCTCCTGCTGGTCCTGCGTAAGGCCAATGTTACCCGTCACAAGAAAGCCTGCGTCCTGCTCCATAAACACGAGGGCGAGCTCGTCGACTTTCCGGTCAGCGACACTCATCAATCCGGACGCCTTCAGGCCAGTCAGGGTAATTGGACGCTCGAACACCGGCGTGAAATCCAGCGTGAGCTCTTCACTCGAGAGCTCAAAGTCGTGTGCGGACTGTCCTTGCAGGATGTCTTTCAGCGTCAGGCTCGCCTGTCCGCTGGCCGGACCAACCTTGTCGCCCGTCACGTCCACCCGCATCGTGTCGTCATTGGCAAGATAGGTCGCGGTGACATCGAGCCCTTGCACGTCAAGACCACCAGCAAACGGCATGTGACCTTCGCCCATATTGGAATGAAAGGCGATCTCGCTGATGCCGGTGGCCTGAGCGTAGTCGAGAGTCACATCGGCATTGGCGGGCAGGCCATCGAAGGCATCCACTTGCGCACCGAAGCGGGCCGCCAGATCCGCCAACGGCCAATCCGCCACCGCGAACTCTGCATGCAGCTTTTCCTCAAGCGTGTAGGAGCGGATCGTCGCCGCCAGCCCGCCTGGCAAACCCGCGCCCGCGCCAGTCCCGGCCGCGCTGACCAGGATACCGTCCTCCTCACGTGAAATCCGCCCCTTCGCATCTGTTATGTCGAGAACGGGTTGCTGGTTGCTGTCCCGGAGACGGAATTCGAAGCCGGCAAAGCCCAGATATTCGAGCGCATAGTTCTGCTCGCCCTGCTTCAGCGCCTCCAGGATCGGCGGAATCACTTCATTAGCGCGCTGCAGCCACTCCTGCGGGGTTTCAGGCAGCTTTCCGACAGGGATTTCCGGCAGAGGCTCACCGCCGACAAACCAGGTGGAGGGTGTTTCCTGGTCGATATTGACCCAGCCATCCTCGAGATCGAGGCGAAGGACTTCTATATCGCCCAGAACCAGCGATGATCCTGAAAGGACGATATTGGCATGTTGTGCTTCCGCACTGACATTGCCTTTCGCATCCATCATCTGGAGCCGTGATCCGGAAATATGGAGACGTTTGTCTTCCGCCGACCATTCGAGCTGCACTCCGCCGAGGCGCACCTCCCGTCCATCGCGCGCTTCTGTCATTGCGCGCTCCAGGTCGTCCCGGAACATCGACAGGTCCATCGGGCCGGAATAGAGCCGGGCGGCGAGCAATCCCGCTGCCACAAACACAAGCAGGATCAAACCGCCGAGGATTTCGAGAAAAATCAGTGAGGCGGTCTGGCGGACCAAGGGCGCGCTCCGTACAAGTCGGGTCCAGTCATATACGCCGTTCAGCGCTGTGTCTGGTATAAGCAGTACAGCCGGAGCGCACCATAGGAGGATTACATGGCAATCGGGCCCAAAGAAGGCGGACGTGCCCCGAATTTCAGCATGGATTCAACGCAAGGGCCGATAAAGCTCGGCGACTACAAGGATCAGGTGTTGGTTCTCTACTTCTATCCGAAGGACGACACGCCTGGCTGCACGACCGAAGCGAAAGACTTCACAGACCTTGCACAGGAGTTCGAAAAGGCCGGCGCGAAAGTCGTGGGCGTGTCTCGTGACACGCTGGCGAAGCACGAAAAATTTGCGGCAAAACATGATCTCGCCGTGACGCTTGCGTCGGACGAAGACGGCAAGGTTTGCGAAGCCTACGGCGTCTGGGTCGAGAAGAAGAATTATGGCCGGACGTATATGGGAATCGAGCGCTCAACATTCCTGATCGGACCTGACAAAAAGGTAATCCGAATCTGGCGAAAAGTGCGCGTCAAAGGCCATGCCGAAGATGTACTCAATGTCATCAAATCGGGCGCCTGAAATCTGGCCTCGTGCAAACAATTTTCCCATGTTTAACAAGCCTTTTACCCTCATGGGCGAAAATTTACATGAATTCTGTGCCCGAGGGGTTACACCTCGTATCGAAATCGGTATGTATTATCTTCAAGGGTTTGGGAAACCTGCTGTAGTGACTGCTGCAGTGGGGGCGTGATTTTCCGGTTCTACGGGTGGCGTGAATGGCGAAGTTGAGCGCGAATCTGAAGGCGGCCTTCAATAAAGCCTTCCCTGAGCGTCAAATTTACCATCGTAGCGGCGGCACAGTCCGCTATATTTCTGTGTCTCCATGGCAGCAGGCGATTTTTGCTGCGGGCATTGCCGCCCTGGCAGGATGGACCGTTTTTGCGACCGGCTCCTTTGTCCTCAGTGGCGGTAGCAGCGCCCTTTCCGGTAATCCGGATGGCCGCGAACTCGCCAAGTATGAGCGCTGGGTTCAGGAACTGCGCGCCAAGGATGCGCTGTCCCGTTCGCTGCTGGAAGAACGTACCGACGCCTTCCAGAAAGAAACCGTGGAGTGGGAAGAGCGTCAGAAGGCCCTCGAAGACCTCTACAAGCAGCTTAAAGGCGAGGACGACCTCGAAACGTCTTCCCTGAAGGGCGATGGCGCTGCGCTGCTTGTGCAGGCATCTATCGAAGAAGCCGACAGCCGTCAGTCGCGTGAACCTGTCCGCATCACCGCCCAGTTTGAAACAGCCAGCTCTCGCGGGTCGGTGCGAGCCCTGAAAATGGATCAGGAACGCATTCTAGATGAAGCCGAGGAAATCGCCACGGAGCGCACTGAACGCGCCCGGGGCATCCTGGCACTCACATCCGTTGGCTCAGACCGAATCGTGGCCAGCAGCGAAACGGGCGGACCGTTCATTTCGCTCGCCAATGCGACCGCCGGGCCCGATCTCAGCAATCTCTCGCTGACCGATACCACTTTCTATTCCCGCCTGTCGCAGACTCAGGCGCGCGTCGCGGAAATGCTTTACTATGAGGACATTGTTTCCTCACTGCCGCTGGGACGCCCCGTCGGGGTACCGTACCGGCTGACCAGTAATTACGGCGTTCGCGTCGATCCATTCAAGAAACGCCCAGGCTGGCACAACGGCATCGATATGGCGGCTTATCACGCAGCCCCGATCGTCGCCGCAGGGCCTGGCGTCATCTCTTATGCAGGTCCCCGTTCGGGCTACGGGCGGCTTGTAGAAATCGACCATGGGCACGGCTTCAAGTCGCGCTATGGCCACCTCAGCGGAATTACGGTAAAAAAGGGACAAACCGTGGAGGTCGGCGATCTTGTGGGCAAGATGGGTACAACCGGTCGAAGCACGGGGGACCACCTTCACTTCGAAGTCTGGTTTAACGGCAAACCTTATGATCCAATAAAATTCCTGAAAGCAGGCCGTCATGTTCACCAAGAGTAACAAACACAACGATACGCCGCCGGCTCCTGAGCCAGCAAAGGTCCAACCTTCCGTCGATGCCATCCGTGGCGCCGCTTCAAAGCCGGCTGCCCGGGCTGCGTCCATCATTTGCGCAGACATGAAGATCAACGGTTCGGTGACCTCTGAAGGCGCACTGCAGATCGACGGCACCGTCGATGGCGACGTCGCCGCAACCGACATCACGATCGGCGCTTCCGGTCACATCACCGGCGAAGTGAAAGCCGAAGTCGTGAAGGTCAAAGGCCGTATCAAGGGCTCGATCCGTGCCCGTAAGGTCGAGCTTGAGACGGGTGCTCATGTGAAGGGTGACATCGTGCACTCCTCACTGCAGATCCAGTCCAACGCTGTGTTCGAAGGCCAGGTGAAGCATTCCGAGGATCCGCTGAAGGATGCCGCACCGCGCGCTGCCGCCAGCGATGCTCGTCCTTCTACTTCGCCGTCGTCCAGCGCGGCCCCGAACGCGACCAGCGGCTTCGGTATTGCACCGACCGCTTCCTGATCGGTCCTGCTTCTGAATTGAGACGCCGGCATCAAGAGATGCCGGCGTTTTTCTTTGTTTCGCAAGACATTGGCCTGAGCCCTGGTCTTGCCCGGCGTTTTCCACCTGATAGGGTCCGCCGCAATCGTGATTGCGGAGTATCTGATATGCGTGCGTGTTTGATTGCCTTAGGTCTGGCCCTGTCCATGGGACCCGCATTTGCTGAAGAACCGGCAAGACCTGGAACGTCTGAACCCGCCGCCAGCAAAGCAGATATTCCTGAGGCGAAAGTCTTCACTTCCGACCACACGTTCAAACTTCGCGGCCAGACCATCAAGTACAAGACGATCGCGGGTGAAACCTATCTCCGGGATGAGAAAGACGAGCCGACCGCATCCATCTTTTCGGTGGCCTATATCCGTGATGGCGTGAGCAATCCGACCACCCGCCCTGTGACGTTCGTCTTCAATGGTGGCCCTGGGTCCGCGTCGCTGTGGCTGCACATGGGCGCCTTCGGACCGAAACAGGTGATCACGCCATCGGACGCGCGCGGTGTCGGCGCCCCGCCCTACACGATCCAGGACAATCAGAATTCACTCCTGGACGTCAGCGATCTGGTCTTCATCGATCCCGTCGGGACGGGTTACTCTCGTCCGCTGGGAGACACAGAAGGCAAGGAGTTCTACGGCGTCAACGAGGACGCGGAGAGTATTGCCGAGTTCATTCGCATCTGGCTGACCGAAAATGGCCGTTGGAACAGCCCGAAATTCCTGGCCGGTGAAAGCTACGGAACCACCCGGGCGGCTGCCCTGACGGAGAAGCTGCAAGGCGGCTGGAACGGCATCGGTCTCAATGGTGTCATCCTGATCTCGGCGATCCTCGACTTCCAGAACGCCCGATTTGCGCCTGGAAATGACTCCGCGCATATCTCTTTCTTCCCAACAGAAGCAGCCATCGCCTGGTACCACGGCAAGGCAAACAAGGCACGATGGAACAATAATTTCGATGCGTTCGTGGCTGACGCCCGCAACTATGCGACAGACACATTGGCCCCGGCCCTGATCCGCGGTTCCACTCTTACCGCAGAGCAAAAGAGCGCCATTGCCGCTGACATGAGTGACTATCTGGGCGTTGCTGCGAAGTGGATTGAGCTGGCCAACCTGCGAGTGGACCCAACGCGGTTCCGCAAGGAGCTGCTGCGCAATGAAGGCTATACGGTTGGGCGGTTCGATGGCCGCTACAAAGGCATCGACAGCGAAGGCACGTCAGACACACCTGAAAATGATCCATCCGGATACGGAATGGATACAGCCTATGTCGCTGCGATCAACGACTACTTGACCCGCGAGCTGGACGTGGATTTCACGCGCCCCTACAAAGTCCTGACTGGCGGACCGGGTTCCCAATGGAACTGGAGCATGAGCGAAGGTGGCTGGCCTGCTTACGTGAACGTCACCCCCTGGCTTGGAAAAGGCATGCGTGAAAACCCGGATCTGAAGGTACTTCTCGCCTCAGGCTGGTACGATCTGGCGACCCCGTTCTTCGGTGCCGAAATGGCCATGTATCAGAATGGCGTCGTTCTTGATCGGGTTCAGTTCGATTACTACGACGCCGGTCACATGATGTACCTGAAGGAATCTGACGGCACGAAGCTCTCCGACGACGTCCGTAAATTCATCGAGGCTGGCCAGTAAGCTCCATCGGAATCACGCACTCTTTCGGACCAGCGCTGTGTTCATACGGGCGCCTTCGACCACGATGACATCGCCATTGTGGATGATCTCGGAGCCATCGACGATCTCCGCGCCCCAGACAGTGTCGCCGATCTTTACGCGTCCCTGCCCGGCATTCGTGAAGTCCGATGTGGCGACGCCGCGCTGACCGACAAGGCTATCCATTCGCTTGTTGAGCGTCGGATGTTCTGGTGTGGTCTTGCGCATGCCCGACAGGACCGTGCGCCCAACAACAAACAAGCCGACCGATGCTGCGCCGAAGAACAGGACTTGCCCCTGCCATGTGGCGAGACTGTCCGGGGCGAGCCAGGCAAAAGCGGCGGTAAGCCAGGCTGCGATGGAAATCATCAGCAGATCGAACGTCCCGGTCATCATCTCGATGCCGAAGAGCATCAAGCCAAGCGCAAGCCAGTGCCAGACAGTGAGATGGGTGAAGAGTTCTTCCAACATTGTCGGTCTCCTAGAAGCAGGTTGGCATTCCGGTCCCCGGCCGAGGCCGGGACACCAGGAAAAATCCAGCCTTAAGTCCGTGTGGGCGGCACAGCGCCCGATTGAACCTGAACGTCCTTCGCAGCGCCCGTAAGGCCTTTAATGCCCTCGATCGCTCCGATGATGCTGGAGAACTCTGCCGGAATGATGACCGTCTTCTGCTGGTTGGAAGTCGCCAATTTGCCGAAGGCTTCGACATAGGCCTGGCCGAGGAAGTAGTTGATCGCATTAACGTCACCGCGCGCGATCGCTTCGGACACCATTGCGGTGGCCTTGGCTTCCGCTTCGGCTTCGCGTTCCCGGGCCTCAGCATCCCGGAAGGCGGCTTCACGGCGGCCTTCTGCTTCAAGGATCTGCGCCTGTTTCTGGCCTTCAGCTTTCAGAATCGCCGACTGCTTGTCGCCTTCTGCGGTCAGGATCTCCGCACGCTTCAGACGTTCAGCTTTCATCTGGCGGGCCATGGCTTCAGTGATGTCTGCCGGCGGGCTGAGGTCGGCGATCTCGATCCGGGTCACCTTTACGCCCCACGGATTGGTCGCGGCATCGATCACGTTGAGCAGGCGGGCGTTGATGTCATCGCGGTTGGACAGGACTTCGTCGAGGTCCATCGAGCCGACCACGGTACGGATGTTTGTCAGTGAAAGGTTCTGGATAGCGTGGTGAAGATTGTTGACTTCGTAAGCCGCAGCCACCGGGTCGATCACCTGGATAAAGACGATGGCATCGCAGGACACCATGGCATTGTCCTTGGTGATGACTTCCTGTTGAGGAACATCAAGGACCGTCTCCATCATGTTCATTTTCCGCCCCACTCTGTCGATGAAGGGCGTGATGACAGACAAGCCGGGCGTCAGCGTCTTCGTGTAACGGCCAAACCGTTCGACCGTGAAATTGTAGCCCTGAGGCACGAATTTGAATGCCGAAACCAGACCAATGACCGCGACGGCCATTACCAGCACGATCACTGCAAAAAACGGATCCATGGGGTCCCTCTCCTTTGTTACGCCCATAAAGGTGGGGAGAGTTTTCCGTTTTTCAATAAATACCCAACCAAAAACGGCGTGCTCGTCCCCAAGCACGCCGATCATGGATCAAATTGGTTAAAACGCGTTATGCCTGATAAATCAAAGTTGTTCGAGCATGTAGTCAGCGCTGGAAACTTTGAATTCGCCGCCTTGCTCGACATTGAGCTCTGTAACCACTCCGTCTTTGACGATCATCGAGTAGCGCTGCGAACGCTGCCCCATTCCGAAGCCTGAGCCATCCATCTCAAGACCGAGCGCCTTCGCGAAGGTGCCGTTACCGTCCGCCAGCATGCGGACCTTGCCGTCCGCGCCAGCGCTCTTGCCCCATGCGCCCATGACGAACACATCATTGACGGAGGTGCAGACCACATCGTCCACACCTTTGCCTTTCAGGTCGTCGAGCTTCTCAACGAAGCCCGGAAGGTGTTTAGCGGAACAGGTCGGGGTGAAAGCACCCGGAACGGCAAAAAGGGCGACCGTCTTGCCGCCAAATACGTCTGCTGTTGTGCACGGCGCTGGACCGTCTGCGGTCATTTCCATGAAAGTTGCGTCTGGAAGCTTATCACCGACCTTGATGCTCATCTGCTTTTCTCCCTGCAGGTTTGACCAAGGACATAGGTCTCCCGGTGCTGCGAAGCAAGGATTCCCGCCCTTGCCAAAGCGACCGGGATAGCCCAGCCTCGGCTCTGAAGGATTTCCGCGCGCCATGGACACAGACCTGACAGGAAAACTGCTGATCGCCCTGCCCGGCATTGGCGACGCCCGGTTTGCGCGATCTGTCATCCTCGTGTGTGCACATTCCCCGGAGTTCGCCATGGGCATCGTGCTGAACAAGCCGATGGCCCATTTGCGCCTACCGCAATTGTTCGAACAGCTCGATGTGCCCATCGAAGCTGACGTACCGGACACGTTTGTTCTGGATGGCGGCCCGGTCAGCTCTGATCGCGGGTTCGTGCTTCACACCGACGATGTCTACAATGAAGGCGCCAGCTTGCCGGTTGATGGTGATATCTGCATGACCGCAACGCGGGACATCCTGCACGCCATGGGCTCCACTCACCCCCCCAGGCGCAGCGTGCTTGCACTCGGTTATTCTGGCTGGGGTGCAGGCCAACTGGAAACGGAACTCGCGGAAAATGCCTGGCTCGTCTGCGACCTTGATCCGGAGCTGATCTTCTCCAGCGCTCATGAACGCAAATGGCGTCATGCGCTGGGCCGGCTTGGTATTGATAGCGCGAGATTGCAGATTGTTCCTGGAAACGCCTGATCAGTAGCGCATGAAGCGGATCGCGGATTCGATGTCCATCGGCCGCGCAAACGCAAACCCCTGGACATGATCGAAACCAAGCGCACGTAGCCGTGCCGCATCTTCCTTGCGCTCCACCCCTTCAGCCGTGCTGGTCATGCCGAGACGGTTTGCAAGAAGCGTGATTGTCGACAAGATCGTGTCGGTCCGATGCTGCCCGAGACGCCGTGTCAGGCCGTGATCGATCTTCAGGCTGTCAGCAGGCAGATCGGCCAGCCACGCAAACGAAGAATGTCCCGTTCCGAAATCATCCAGAACCAGTCCCGCCCCGACCGCCTTCAGGGCAAGCGCAGCCGAGAGGGCAAAATCGGCATCGCGAAGGGCGGCTTGTTCCGTCAGTTCGATCTTCATCGACCGTTCCGGCAAATTGTACCCATTGATCAGCGCCTCGACGAGCGCAGGCAAGGTCCCGCGGGCAAGGTCCCGCGCGGTGAGGTTCACCTGCATGAACAGGTCGTCCCTGCCGGTAATGTCCCGCAATCTCGCGAGCGCCTCGGCCGAGCGGATCAACATGTTAGATGCCAGCGCCTCATCCTCGTACCGGCTTGGCGGCGAAGTGAGGTCACCGTCGTCCCAGCGTGCCAGCGCCTCAAACCCGGCAACCTGTCCATTGCGAAGCGATACGATGGGCTGAAATACCGGTGCCAGATCCGGACCGGGCTTCAGGTCCGACGGATCGATCTCCTGCAGATCGTCGCCGGTCAGTAGCATCCCACGTGCTTCGGTATCGCCGACAAAGGCTCCCACGAGATGAACGCCCCGTCCGCTCGACAGGCGAAGATTACACCGCACAGGGCCTTCCCCTGCATCGAAGGTCCGCTCCAGTCGTCCGCGGCTCAGCCCTTCCAGCATCTGTTCCAGAGCATCAATGGACCAGTCGCCCGACAGTTCGGAATAGGCTGACCCTCGCGGCACTTCGATCACAAGGCGCCTTGCTTGAGCATTCCAGTGCCAGTTGCCCTGAAGGCTTGTCTCGGAGGTTTGCGCCATGATGACCGGAATCTAGCGCGGCATCGCCGGCCTGACGAGGGCGAAAAGTATGTGGTCTTCCCGCCGTCCCGCGATCTCAAGATAATCCCGGGCATAGCCTTCACGCTCGAACCCGACCTTGGCGAGCACCCGTTGGGACCGTTCATTCGTCGGAAGGGTCCCGGCTTCGATGCGCCAGAGATCCAATACCTGGAATGCCCAGGTGCAGATCGTGCCAACGGCCTCATGCATGTATCCGTTACCTTGGAACTCCGCCCCGATCCAGTAGCCGAGATTGGCGGCCTGCGCCGGCCAGCCACGTACATTGGTGATCGACACGCCGCCCAGAAGCCGGTTGTCGCTCTGGCGGCGGATCAGGAAGACATGAGCCCGGCCATTGCGCCAACTGCTATGCCAGGCCTTCAGCCGCCGCCCCCAGTCTGCCTTTGAGTGTACATCATCCGGCCAAACCGGTTCCCACGGTTCCAGATGCGCCCGGCTTCGTTCACGTACATCAGCCCACTCCGCGAAATCCGCCCGGAATGGTGGTGAAAGCACCAGCCGCTCCGATGTTACCAGCGTTTCGCGCAAGGGCGGCAGCATTTTACCGGCTCCGGCCAGCGTGCTGTTCGATACGTGCCCGAACTGCAGCCAGTGAAGCCTCTGTCCGCTCGAACACTTCCTCTTGCTCATAGAGCACTTCAGCCCGGGCGGGCATTGTCGGCTTGCGACCTGTGGCCTCTTCCACCGTTTCCGGGAATTTCGCCGCTGCGGCCGTGGCCAGCACCACCGTTGTCACATCAGCCGCCGGCAGGCGCCGCGCGTGAAATGTACCAACTGCCGTATGCGGACAAATCTGCCACCCCGTCTCCTGCTCGAATCGTTTCATCTCACCCATAGTCTCGTCATTGCTGACAGAGGAAGCCGAAAGGCCTGAACACTTGAGGCGTGAAACCGCTTCGTCGGGCAATGACGCTTCGCCGACCTGCTTGTAAGTGTCATAGGTGTTACGAACCGCATCAGCATCACGCCCGGTCATTTCGAACAAGAGACGTTCGAAATTGGAAGGTACCGAAATATCCATGGCCGGGCTTGGGGTCGCAACGGCTGACGCGCGGGACATGACGCCGGTATTGAACAGGCGGGCCAAGGCGTCATTTGCGTTCACAGCGCAAACCGCCTCGAAGCCACCGCTCAACAAGCCACATCGGGCCGCAACATAGCCTGCCAGTGCATCACCCATGTTCCCGCTGGGCACGACGAACCGCAGCGCACCGCCGAGAGCCGCCTGCACGGTTGCATAATAGACCGACTGAGCGGCCACACGGGCCCAGTTGATTGAGTTCACGCCGGACAGGTTCACCCGGTTCACGAATTCCCGGTCTCCGAACATATCCTTCACAATGGCCTGGCAGTCATCGAAATCGCCATCGAGCGCCAGATTCACGACGTTCGACGCACCGGTCGTCGTCATGAACATCCGCTGCACCGGTGAAATACGACCGTGGGGATGAAGGATGATCAGGTCTGCGTGCTTCGTTCCGGCAAAAGCCGCTGCCGCTGCGCCGCCAGTATCACCCGACGTTGCGCAGACAATCATCATGCGCTGGCCGGATTTGGCCAGCAGGTAATCATAGATCTGCGCGATGATCTGCATCGCGATGTCCTTGAATGCAAGCGTCGGCCCGTGGTGCAGCTCCATCAGCCAGGCATCCTGCCGCCACTGCGTCAGCGGCGCGACGCACTGGTGCGCGAAGCTGCCATAGGCCCGCTCGCAAAGCGGCTTCAGGTCTTCGAGCGGGATCGCATCACCTGTGAAAGCTGACAAAATCCGCGCCGCCACTTCGTGATAGGTTTCGCCCTTGGCAGGTGGATCAATCTGCGGGAAACTCTCCGGCACATAGAGGCCGCCATCCGGCGCGAGACCGGCCAGACATGCGCCGGCAAAGTCTGTAGACGGAGCCTGGCCCCGGGTCGAAATATACTTCACGATTTGCCCTCGTTCCGGAACCTGAGCCGTCCCTTCTGGTGATGAAAGGCGAGATATACGCCGATGAGCGCCATGGCCAGCCCCCACCAGGTGATCGCATACCCAAAATGTCGTTGTGGCGGCAATTCATCATCCAGGCGCAGGCGTGCATAGGGATTGTCGATCAGGTAGGGCCCGTTCTCAGACACAAACCGGATCACTTCGGGCTCGAACACGTCTGCCGATACACGTGAAGCCGCCTCACCCGGCAAAAGCGACGCAAACACCGCCGGGTCAAGCACATAGAAAACGCGATTGGCTGTGTCGTCTGCTGCGGTAAAGGCATTCCGCTTGAAGGCCGGCTTGTAGATCCCACGGGTTGCGATTTGACCGGCCGGACAAGTCTCACCTTCGCATGCGGCAGGCGGATCGATCTGCTGGACGATTTCGATCGGCGTATAGACCACTGCATCACCAGTATCGACCGCAACAACGCGCATCCAGCCGGATTGCCCTTCCACATAGTAATATGAAAGGACCTCACTCGCCGGAATGATTTCGCCTTCCAGCGTGGTCCAGTCCGGCGTTTGGCGGTCGATCTCCATTTTCTGGAGGAAGCGGCCATACTGCCAGTTGCCGAGCCAGATCAGAATACCCAGGCTGATGAGCGTGAACACGGTCATCACGGGATACGGACGAAAAGTCATCTTCGACCCTTTCAAGCGCAGGGATCGGCCCTGCCCCAATAAGCAGAGCCCGCCGGGCGATTGCGCGCCGGCGGGCCCCTGAAAGTCAGCGCATGGGATGCGCGGCCGTCTAGTGCCCTGCGCCCAGTGCGAGGTATGGGGTCACGTAGACAAAGGCGAACAGGAACAGCCAGACCACATCGACGAAGTGCCAGTACCAGGCAGCAAATTCGAAGCCGAGGTGCTTCTGGGCCGACATGCCACCCGTAAGCAGGCGAAGCAGACACACGATCAGGAAAAGTGTACCGATCACGACGTGCGCACCGTGGAAACCGGTCGCCATGAAGAAGGCCGAACCATACAGCGTGCCATCAAAGCTGAACTGTGCGTGGCTGTATTCGAACACCTGCAGCGCAGTGAAGGCCATGCCGAGCAGGATAGTGACCAGAAGTCCCAGCTTCGCGCCCGAACGGTCGTCATGCTGGAGAGCGTGGTGCGCCCAGGTCACGGTGGTCCCGGACAGCAGCAGGATCAGCGTGTTGATCAGCGGCAGGTGGAACGGATCAAACGTCTCGACGCCGACCGGCGGCCAGTCGCCGAACTTTGCAAGGGCATCTGCAAACAGCGGGTTCGCTGCATCCCAGTTCTCGCCAACGCGCGCGCTGTGGAAGATTGCGAATTCGAAGAAGCTCCAGAACCAGCCGACGAAGAACATCACTTCTGATGCGATGAACAGGATCATGCCGTAGCGCAGGCCGATGGAAACAACCGGCGTATGATCGCCGATCTTGCCTTCCTTGATGACTTCGCGCCACCAACCAATCATGACCCAGCCGACCATGGCGAAACCGACGGCCAGCAGCCATACGGTTCCCTTTTCCATGCCGAAAAGGCCCTTCATGTAATTGACGCCGCCAAGCGCCAGAACCAGTACCGACAACGAGCCGAGCAGCGGCCACGGTGACGGGTTGACCAGATGATAATCGTGTTTGACTTCGCCGTGAGCCATGTCTGGCGGACCCCTTGATTTATATCCCTAGAATCTCTGAGCTGTTTAGACCGCTCCGGACCGAAAGTGCAACAGTTTCAGCCGCCCGTGGCTGAATTCGCCGCACCCACGGCCGCCTGTGTCGTTGGCCCTTTATACTTCGAACTTTCATAGAAAGTGTAGCTGAGCGTGATGGTTTCCAGCTGATCTGCCACGTGGTCTTCCACCATGTCGGGCGAGATGAAGTAGACCACAGGCAGCTTTTTCGTCTCATGAGGGGCGATGACCCGCTCATCGAAGCAGAAACATTCCAGTTTGTTGAAATACTTGCCGGAATAATGTGGCGTCACATTGTAGGCCGCGATGACGTGGATTTCCTCGTCCGTGGGATTGGAAACCTCAAAGAAGGCAAGCCCATGTTGGCCGATCTTGACGTCTTCGGAGCGCTGAAGCGGGCGGAATTCCAGTGGCGTATCTGCCACATTCGTATCGAAACGGACCGTGATTGTCTGGTCGACAATCTCCTTCGGGGCCGACGTCGCAATACGAGTCGTCCCGCCATAACCGGTCACCCGGCAGAATGTGCCGTAAAGCGGCTCCGCTGAAAAACCGAGTCCCAGCATCGCCGCGAAAACCGTCAGCGATATCCCGGCGACCTTGGCGTTGGACAGCTTCATTGCTCGGGTGTCTCCTCTTCGTCGGCCGTGGCATCAGGCCCAACCGGTTCTGTCGACAGATTTGCCGGCGGCGCAGCCTGATCCGGCGACATTCCGGGCGGAAGCGCAGGTGCCTCCTCCTGCCCAGTCTGGTTCATATTGTAATAGAAGTTGGCCTGGTTGTCCTCTGAGCCACTCAGGCGGACGAACGTCGTGAGCCCGACGAGAAACACAAAGCCCAAAAGCGCCAGTCCGAGCCACAGATTACGCCGCTTCTGAGCCGCACGCGCTGCGTCATCCAGATGCGCTGGTTCCGGGAACTGTTCGTCGCCCTTCTTCAAGCCATCACCGCTCATTTACAGGCCTCCGACAGGAAAATGCAGACCAGCTGCGTGCTCCACGATCAAGGCCGCGAAGACGATGAACAGGTACAGGATCGAGAAAAGGAACATGCTGCGCGCAAGTTTCTGGTCTGCTCCAGGCGCGCCGCTGTCACCTGCATGCGAGCGCCAGACGCGCACCGCGAAATACAGGAAGGCAAGGTTCAGCACACCTGTCACCACGCCGTAGATCCAGCCACCAAGTCCGGTCACCAGCGGCATCATCGAAACAGCCGCAAGGACGACCGTATAGATAAGCATCTGCAGCCGGGTCGCTTTCGCACCGTGCGTCACAGGCAGCATGGGCACGCCGGCCTTTTCGTACTCGGAATGTGCCAGCAGGCTCAGCGCCCAGAAATGCGGGGGCGTCCAGAAGAAAGTGATGGCGAACAGGATCCACGCATCGAGGGGTGTGTTCCCCGTCACTGCGGCCCAGCCGATGACTGGCGGAAAGGCCCCGGCCCCGCCGCCGATAACAATGTTTTGCGGCGTCGAGCGTTTCAGCCACATCGTATAGATGACGCCGTAGTAAAAAATCGAGAAAGCCAGCAACCCGGCTGCCAGCCAGTTGGATGCGAGCCACATGAGCAGGACGGACACGCCGCTCATGATCATGCCCATCGCTATCGCTTCTTCGCGCGGCACAGCACCGGATGGAATTGGCCGTGTAGACGTCCGAGTCATCACCAGGTCGATATCGGAATCGTACCACATGTTGATCGCGCCGGCGGCGCCAGACCCAAGCGCGACCGCCAGTACAGCAATCGCCGCCATCACCGGGTTCATCGACTGCCCGGTCACACCAGTGGCCGCGATCAGGCCGGCGACTGCGGTGAACACGACCAGCATCATGATGCGCGGCTTCAGCAGCTGAACATAATCACCAGCGGTGCCGTAGCGCTTTTGAGGAGTGGCGGGGGCGTCGGTCATTTCGGGTCCAGTTGGTGTGTTTCTGGTATGGGTCTGCGAGCCGGCGCTGTCAGCGCGACAATTGGGCCGTTCCGGCCGAACGCGGGCTTATTCCTTATCAAACTTGCGGTTCAGGCGCCATTCGAGCGCGAGGTAGGTGGCTTCGGCGATCATGAAGGCAATCGGCACAAGGATCAGGCTGATCAGGTCAGTCGCCGAGCCGGAGAGTTTCTGCATCACGTCGAATATGGCCGCAAACACGATCCCGACGAGGCCGGAATTGATGATCACCAGCTTACGGCTCGGCTTTGTCCTCAGCAGGCCTTTCGGCTGGCGCCAGAGCATCCAGAGGCCGATTCCCCCGGCAATCAGTGCAACAACGGAGATCGTTATTGCGATATTCGGATCGATCGTCCGTACCTTGTCGAACAGCCGGTCCACGGCCGGATTTCGCGGCAGGAACACCACGATGAAGGCATACATGCCAATCACGATGGGCAAGCGCATATTCAACAGATCAGGTCCTTCTTTCCGGGACTTTCGAAAGCGAACGGCCTCCCGTGGGACGAGAGGCCGCTGCGATTGAGTGGTTCAGGCAATGTAGGCCTAGTGACCGCCCTTGGCCGTCACGTGCGGCAGTTCATTGTACTGGTGGAACGGCGGCGGCGAAGGCAGCGTCCATTCCAGCGTCGTGGCACCTTCGCCCCACGGATTGGCGACACCCTTGCGACGACGGATCAGCGCTTCGGCGAGGCCGATGAAGAAGATCAGCGTTGCAACCATGGTGATGGCGTAACCGATCGACGAGATTTGGTGCCAGGTGGCGAAGCCATCAGCATAGTCGATGTAGCGGCGCGGCATGCCCTGCAGGCCCAGGAAGTGCTGCGGGAAGAACAGGACGTTCGAACCGATGAACATCAGCCAGAAATGCAGGCCGCCAATCATGCCGTTGTACTTGATGCCGAACATCTTCTCGAACCAGTAATACCAGCCAGCGAACAGGCCGAACACGGCGCCCAGCGACAGCACGTAGTGGAAGTGGGCCACAACGTAGTAGGTGTCGTGCAGCGAGTGGTCGATGCCTGCGTTGGCCAGGACGACCCCCGTCACACCGCCAACGGTGAATAGGAAGATGAAGCCGATAGCCCAGAGCATCGGGACTTTGAACTCGATGGAGCCGCCCCACATCGTGGCGATCCAGGAGAAGATCTTGATGCCTGTCGGGACGGCAATGACCATCGTCGCAGCGACGAAGTAGGCTTTCAGGTCAACGTCCATACCGACCGTGTACATGTGGTGCGCCCACACGACGAAGCCGATGACACCGATCGACACCATGGCGTAAGCCATGCCGAGGTAGCCGAAGATCGGCTTCTTGGAGAAGGTCGACACGATGTGGCTGATGATGCCGAAGGCCGGCAGGATCATGATGTAGACTTCCGGGTGACCGAAGAACCAGAACAGATGCTGGAACATGATCGGGTCACCGCCACCAGCCGGATTGAAGAACTGAGAACCGAAGTTCCGGTCCGTCAGAAGCATGGTCAGCGCAGCGGCAAGCACCGGCAGGGACAGAAGCAGCAGGACAGCCGTCACAAGAACACCCCAGGCGAACAACGGCATCTTGTGCAGGGTCATGCCCGGGGCACGCATGTTCAGGATGGTCACGATGAAGTTGATGGCACCGAGGATCGACGCGATACCGGCTGTGTGCAGCGACAGGATCAGCACGTCCATCGCCGGACCGGGGTGACCAGTCGTCGAGGACAGCGGCGGGTAAAGCACCCAGCCGCCAGCGAAACCATTACCAGCCGAGCCACCAGGGATCATCATCGAAATGGAAGCCAGGATGAAGGCAGCGACCGTCAGCCAGAACGAGATGTTGTTCATACGCGGGAACGCCATGTCCGGCGCACCGATCATCAGCGGTACGAACCAGTTGCCGAAGCCGCCGATCAGGGCCGGCATGACCATGAAGAAGATCATGATCAGGCCGTGATAGGTGATGACCATGTTGTAGAAGTGCTTGGCGTTCTGGATCGCCACGTCGCCTTCGCCGGCAACAAAGCGCGTCAGCACGCCGATACCGGGCTCAGCGAGTTCCCAGCGGATCAGGCCGGACAGCGTGTAGCCCACGATCCCCGCGATCATCGCGAAGATCAGGTACAGCGTACCGATGTCCTTGTGGTTGGTGGAAAACAGCCAACGCGTGAAGAAACCAGGCTTGTGGTCGTGATCGTCGTGGGCGTGGTCGAGGGCGACTTCATCCATAGGCATGGGACGTACTCTTCTCTCTCGGTTTATTCAGTGACCGCAGCGAACTTGGTCGCCGGTTCAATGGAAGCGATGTTCTGCACCGAAGCGGCCGCAGCATCATAGTCGCCAGCGAGCATCAGCTCCGCCCAGCGATCGAATTGTTCTTGCGGCACAACCCGGACCTCAATCGGCATGTAGGCATGGTTCACACCGCACAGTTCGGAACACTGGCCGTAGTAAGTGCCGGGCTCATCGACGAGGAACCAGCCTTCATTCAGGCGGCCAGGAACGGCGTCAGTCTTGATGCCGAAAGCCGGGACAGCGAAAGAGTGAATCACGTCAGCGGCAGCCGTGTAATAGCGGACATAGCGGCCAGCCGGCACGACCATCGGATAATCAACGGACAGGTTACGAACACCTTCAGTAGAGTCGGTCGACAGGCCGACTTGAAGCGGGTTCGAAACGAACTCCAGCGGGTAGCCGGCGTCGTCGGTGATGTCAGGATAGGTATAGGTCCAGTTCCACTGGTTGCCCTGCGCCTTGACGTTCACGAAGCCTTTCGCAGCGGCTTCCGGATTATATTCCTTGGTGAAGCGCTCGTATTCCGCAGACTTGCCATCAGCGAGGAGCTGGTTGGCCTTGTCCTGAACCTGCTGCAGGTTCGGCGGCACATCCTGATAGTAAAGGTTCGGGAAGGACTGGCTGGCAATGGCCACGAGGATCAGCGCCGGAACAACCGTCCAGATGACCTCGATCAGCGTATTGTGGCTGAATTTGCGCGGTGTGGGGTTCGACCGCGAATTGTGGCGCAGCATCACATAAAGCAGCAGCAGCAGAACGAAAATCGTGATTGGAATAATGATCCACAGCAGGAAAGTGTGGAAATGGTGGATACGCTCGGCAATACGCGTCGCGGCCGGTTGCATACCAAGCGCGCCATCGCGCGGAATGGCAGCAAAGGCCGGAGCGGCGAACAACGCTGCGCTAAGAGCGGCAAGAAGGTGTCGCACGAAGGAATCCTCGTCTCGTTGGAATCTCTGCTCCTGTATCTACAATACGTATTAGCCGCAACCTACCTCTTTCCGCGCTCAATATTGTCGCAGCCTGTCGTCGCTCCATCGCTTTGATGCTAAACTGATCCTACATAAACTCGTTCATTCGGAGGCTATCATGATCCGGACTGCCCTGCTCGCCGCCAGCCTTATCGCGCTCACCGCGCCAACCGCATACGCCCAAGTATCGGTGATTGGTGGTGGAATCGCCCGTGACTGCTACGAAGCGGCCCTTTATGGACGCACGTCTAACCAGGAAGGCGAGCGAATCTGCACCAAGGCCATTGAGGCCGAACTGATGAAAATGGAGAACCGGGCTGCAACCTATACAAATCGCGGCGTGCTGCGCATGCGGGCTGGCGACTATGATGGTGCACTGTCCGACTACTCCACTGCCAAGAAGATGAAGCCTGAACTTGGCGCGATCTGGCTTAATGAGGGAGCCGCCTACATTTTCCTCAAGGATTTCGACTCAGCCCTGATCTCGCTGGACAAGGCGATCGAACTCGACAGCCAGGAGCTCTACGCCGCCCACTACAACCGGGCGATCGCACGGGAAAATACCGGAGATCTGGCAGGGGCGTACGCAGATTTCCAGAAAACCCTGGAACTCAATCCGGAGTTCGAGCGCGCGAAATGGCAGCTGACCCGGTTCACCGTCACGAATTGAGCCCGGAATCCTCATGCAGGCCTCTTGCCGCCCCTGCTGCGGACGCGCATCTAGTCTGAATGACAGAAAACGCCCTGCCCTTCGATCTCCGCCAAGCCACTGAAATTCTCGCTGACGCCGTACGCGGCGGCGATGACGGCGACCTCTATGTCGAACGCTCCCGCTCCGAGAGCTTCGTATTTGACGATGGCCGGCTGAAGTCGGCCGCTTTCGACACGGATCAGGGCTTCGGCCTGCGCGTGGTCGCCGGTGAAGCGCAGGGGTCAGGTTACGCATCCGAACTCACACTGGGGGCAATCCGTCGGGCGGCCTCGACAGCATCGGAAGCCAAACGCGGCTATTCTGGAAAGCTGGCGGCAAGTCCGATACCGACCAATCGACGCCTGTATCAGCCAATCGACCCTACCGCCGCGCCCGATTTTTCCGTGAAGACCGGGCTCCTGGCAGAGATCGATGCCTGGGCCCGGGCAAGCGACCCGCGAGTCGTGCAGGTCTCGGTCTCCCTTTCCGGCAGTCATACAGAAATCGACATCCTGCGCCCGGACGGCGCAGCCTTTTCGGACATCCGTCCTCTGGTGCGCCTCAACGTATCCGTCACGCTGGAGGA
The DNA here is from genome assembly GCF_003263315.1 of Hyphomonas sp. GM-8P. NCBI lineage: Bacteria > Pseudomonadati > Pseudomonadota > Alphaproteobacteria > Hyphomonadales > Hyphomonadaceae > Hyphomonas > Hyphomonas sp. GM-8P. Next base: position 30,093 of record NZ_AWFE01000058.1, on the reverse strand, counting down.
AAATGGCCGAAGGGAATCAGCCGGCGCCGGTGCAGGTGGACGCGCTGCGTATGACGACTGGATCCGGCCGGAACGCTGGCAGGACATGGTCCGCCGCGCCATTCGCAAGGCATCGGTCAATCTTCAATCCATTGCTGCGCCAGCTGGTGAAATGGAAGTCGTACTCGGCCCGGGCTGGCCAGCCGTCTTGTTGCACGAAGCAGTTGGCCACGGCTTGGAAGGCGACTTCAACCGCAAAGGCACCAGCGTCTATGCCGGGCGCATCGGTGAGCAGGTCGCCGCGAAGGGTGTCACCGTTATCGATGACGGATCCATAGAAGCCCGCCGTGGTTCGCTCTCATTTGATGATGAAGGCACGCCGACACAGCGGACCGTTCTGATCGAAGACGGCATCCTGAAAGGCTATATGCAGGACCGTCTGAATGCCCGCCTCATGGGCCAGCAGCCGACCGGCAATGGTCGGCGCGAAAGCTATGAAGCGCAAACGATGCCGCGGATGACCAACACCGTGATGCTGGGTGGTGACAAGGATCCGGAAGAAATCGTCTCATCGATCAAGCGCGGTCTATGGGCGGTCGATTTCGGCGGTGGCCAGGTCGACATCACCTCCGGCAATTTCGTCTTCCAGTGCACGGAGGCCTATCTCGTAGAGAACGGAAAGGTCATCGCACCGGTGAAAAACGCCACCCTGATCGGCCACGGTCCGACCGTCCTCCAGGACGTCACGATGATCGGCAACGACTTCGCCATGGATGACGGCGTGGGCATGTGCGGCAAGGCCGGTCAGTCTGTTCCGGTGGGTGTTGGACAGCCGACCCTCAAGATTGGTGCCCTGACTGTAGGCGGCGCAGGCTAAAATTGCTGTAACAACCGGGGCTTGGGACTTGAAGCGCCGGAACCGTTTTGTCACTTTCTGGCCACAATCGGGCGGAGGGATACGAACTGATTCGTTCGTGCGCCCGGTCAGTAGAGGACGGTAATACGATGCGTTTCCTGATGGGTGCCCTTCTGGGGGCGACTTTCATGGCAGCTCCTGCATTGGCTGAGCCTGGCGCCCTGCCAGCAGATTCGGCTTGGCAGATGGTGCAGAGGGGCGAGATTGTCGTGCTTGATGTACGAACCCCAACGGAGTGGGCGATGACGGGCCTTCCCCGCGACAGCCATGGCATCAATGTGAAAGACCGGGACTTCATTGCCCAGGCACGCGGCGCTGTCCTGGGCGATCTGGATCATCCGATCGCCGTGATCTGTCGGAGCGGCAAGCGCTCAAGTGAAGCAGCGAGCGTTCTGGAGAAGGCTGGCTTCACCCACGTCTTTGACATCCGCGAAGGCATGGTCGGAAATGAAGAAAGCGGCGAAGGCTGGCTGAAACGCGGCCTGCCAACTGACCCCTTCATACCCCCCTACAATTGACGCATCCCTTCGACCGCATTTCAGACGCACAGTCCCATGAAAAAGGGCGGCCCAGTCAGAGGCCGCCCTTCTCATATCTGGTTTCTTTTTTTAGCAGGCGTTAGCTGAGCGTCTTGTCCGGCGCCCCCGGATCGGTGTTCGACCCGAACGTATCCACGGTGCCGACATCCGCCACGGAATCGTCCGACAACGTATCAAGATGCATCATCTTGGTCATGAAAGGCGCTGCAATCGCAAACAGGACTCCGACTCCAATCGCGAACCAGCCGACCTTTATGTAGACCGACAGCACGTTCCCGACACCTTCACCGCCAGCGGCAGTCGCCTGGGCGATGATGGCCGCCACCGCGTTACCAGCGCCCGACGCCAGGAACCAGGCACCCATCATCAGGCCGACCATGGAAGTAACTGACAGCCGGGTCATGGCTGACAGGCCAACCGGGCTCATGCAAAGCTCGCCTGTCGTGTGCAGCAGATAGATCAGGAAGATGAAGATCACCGGCGTCATGGCTCCGGCGCTGGAACCGAACGCCAGCACGAGGAAGCCAGCGCCAAGCTGCATCAGAGCCAGGGCGAACTTCATCGGTGCACTTGGCTCCCATCCTTTCTTGCCAAGCCACACCCAGAGCGCGGCAAAGACCGGGCCCAACGTCATGATGTAGAAGGCGTTGATCGACTGGAACATGGAAGCAGGGACTTCCCAGCCAAGCAGGTTGCGGTCGACATGCTCGTCCGTGAACAGGTTCAGTGACGACCCCGCCTGCTCGAACAGGCCCCAGAACAGGACGTTGGTGGAGATCAGGATCAGCGCGACGATGATCCGGTTTCGCTGGTGCGGGTTCAATTTCGCGATCGCGCGCCAGACAATGTAGAGATACGTGATCGTCATGGCGATCAGCAGCAGCGTGTTCACCGTGCCTTGGCTGCGCACAAGGAACCAGACAATGAACGTCGTTACGATGGCGCCCAGCCAGATCATGTGCTCGCGATTCAGCGGTCCCACCATCGGTGCGGCGAGTTTTGCCGGATCACTCGGTTCGCCCGCCCCGCGCAAGGCTGGCTTGCCCCAGACAAAGACGATCAGGCCGAGCAGCATGCCAATCCCGGCCGCGCCGAAGCCATATGCCCAGCCGAAGGTCTCACCCAGATAACCTGCAATCAGAGCCCCCAGGAAGGCGCCGGTATTGATACCTACATAGAAGATGGTGAAAGCGGAATCGCGCCGCGTGTCCGTCTTCTTGTAGAGCGAGCCAACGATGGTCGAGATGTTCGCTTTCAGGAAGCCGACCCCAACAATGATCAGCGCAAGGCTGAAATAGAAAATATTGAGAACGCCCGGATCGGGTGACTGCCCATCCAGGACCGGGTCCCCTTCCACCGCCATTCCAAGGTGGCCGAGCACCAGGAAAATGGCGCCGATCGTGACCGCCTTGCGGGCGCCAAGGTATTTGTCGGCCAGGAAGCCGCCGATCACCGGTCCGATATAGACCAGCGTCGTATAGGCGCCGTACAGGCCATAGGCGGCCTCTCGATCAAACAGGAAGTGCTTGGTCAGATAGAGAACCAGTAGAGCCCGCATGCCGTAGTAGGAAAAACGCTCCCACATCTCAGCAAAGAACAGGACAAACAGCCCTGTCGGATGGCCCAGAAAGGTTTTCTCCTGCCCCTGGCCGGCAGCAATCGCGTTGTCGGTCACTTGTTTCACTCCCTCAGCTTCCCTGAATTGCGCATATTGAGCGTGCTATGCGGCAAGGCTCAAGGCAGTTTCTGCTTTTTCGGAAGGAATGGGGGGAAGGCTATGCCCTAGTAAGCCTTTTCCGTGAAAACGTGACGCACGTCTCGGTTCCAGGCGCCATAGTAGCGTTCCAGAAGCCGGTCCGCCGGCGTTTTGCCGGATCGGGCGATCTCGTCGAGTTCGGCAAGGTAACCGGTTTCATTCTCGCCAGACGCGGAGAGATTGTTACGGTTACTGAGACCGATACGGGCAAGGTCCAGCATCTCCATCGCCAGGTCCTGCATCGTGGCACCGCCTGGAATTGGCGTCTTCAGGCCCAGCGTCCGGACGGACTGGCGCATGGCTTCACGCTCCGCTGCGGTCCAGGTCTTCACGCGATCCCAGGCGCCATCGAGACAGACCGGGCAATACAACAAACCAACCCAGAAAGCTGAGAACGCACACAAATGCGACCAGGGCCCAGCGTCGGAGCCACGCATTTCAAGGAATCGCTTCAGGCGGACTTCCGGGAAGATCGTGGAGAGGTGGTCGGCGAAATCATCCATTGCAGGCAGCTCGCCGGGCAGGATTTCCAGCTTTCCGTCCATGAAGTCCCGGAAACTGAGGCCGCTGGCGTCCAGGTATTTCCCGCCGCGGCGCACGAAATACATCGGTACGTCGAGTGCATAGTCGACATAGCGCTCGAACCCCATTCCATCCTCGAACACAAAGGGCAGCATGCCGGTGCGGTCCGGGTCGGTATCGGTCCAGATCTGCGATCGATAGGACAGGAAGCCGTTCGGGCGGCCTTCCATGAAGGGTGAATTGGCGAACAGCGCGGTACCGAGCGGCTGCAGCGCAAGTGCCACGCGGAACTTCTTCACCATGTCAGCTTCGGAGCCGAAGTCGAGATTGGTCTGCACCGTGCAGGTACGGAACATCATCTGGCGGCCAAGACGCCCGACCTTGTCCATGTATTCCATCATGATCTTGTAACGGCCCTTGGGCATCACAGGCGTCTCGGCGAGGCTCCACAGCGGGCTTGCGCCAAGCCCGAGGAACGAAATGCCGAGCGGATCGGCAATCTCGCGGACTTCTTCGAGGTGACGCCCGACTTCGGTACAGGTCTGGTGGATGGTCTCAAGGGGAGCGCCGGAAAGCTCGAACTGACCGCCCGGCTCCAGCGAAACGCTGGCGCCGTCGCGCTGCAGGCCGATCAGCTTGCCGCTTTCGACAATCGGGGCCCAGCCGAACCGGTCGCGCAGGCCTTCCAGCATGGCCAGCACAGAAGCCTTGCCCTCATAGGGCAGCGGCGCAAGATTCTCACGAAGGAAACCGAACTTCTCGTGTTCCGTCCCGATGCGCCAGTCTTCCGACGGCTTGCAGCCGGCTTCCAGATACTCGACAAGCTCATGCTTTCCCGCGATGCGCGGAGAGGTTTCGTCGATGTCCGACGTTGGCGTGGTCATCCCGAACCCCCTGTTGCGAACCAGAATGAGGCTTGCAGATAAGGTTGTTTCTCTTGAACGCCAACCGCGTTATTCTCACGAATTCGTTTAGATGAGAGTCCGCAGATGACCAAGATGACCACCGATGAACGCGACGACCTGAAAATGTGGGCGCATCTGCACGTTCGGGGCGGCTATGAACCGCTGGAAGAAATCGAGGAAATCCTGCTGGATTACGTTCAGGATTTCCGGAGCCCCCTCTCTGACCGCGACCGCCAGATCGAGGTTCGAAATGCCTTGGTGCATGCGGTGACAGCGCTCATGGAGGATCAGGAATCCTGGCCGGTTCTCACTGATTTTGACCGCCTCTCCCTCGCTTTTGACATGCTGGAGGATGAAGACATCGTCGCCCGCCAGCATTTTACCTGCTGCGGCACGTGCGGCGCCGCCGAAATCGGTATCGAAATGGACGACTTCCGGGACATGTCCGGCCGCGAGCCGACAGGCTATGTCTTCTTCCATCAGCAAGACACGGAAAGTGCTGTCGAAAGCGGCAGCCTCTATATCAGCTATGGCGCGGCAGACGCCACGGCCTCTCCGGAAGAGAACATCGCTATCGGTCAGCGTCTGCATGATATCCTTCAGTCCGTCGGGCTGAAGCCTGTCTGGGACGGCAAGCTCAACCACCGCGTGGGACTTGCGATAGACTGGAAGCGCCGCTGGGAAGGTGCCACACCTAAGCCGATGAAGCGCTGGTTTTACTGATTTCCGCAGAGTTTCTGCACAAATCCTGCATCTGGAATATTTATAAACTGCCATAATGTGGCGGCAAACGGATTGCTGCGTCCAGCAATCCTCGAATTTGGCAGATCGGAACCCGGGCCCATGGCCTTCGACAAGAATGACAAAGACGATCTATCCGCGAAGGATGCGATTGAAGAGCGCCTAAACTGGGTCCGCCGCTGGAGCCGGATCGTCCTGCGCCAGCTTGCGCGTTCTGTGGCGCATGAGGAAGTGATCCAGCATGCCCGCGAAGAAGGCCAGATGTCCGGCCGCTTCGTATTCATGGTGGTCATGTCCTGCGCCATTGCGACCCTCGGCCTACTCCTGTCGTCTCCAGCGGTCATCATCGGCGCCATGCTTATCTCGCCGCTGATGGGGCCGATCATGTTGATGGGCTTCTCGCTCAGCACGTTTGACTTTCCAGCCATGCGCCGGGCGATGGTCAGCATGGCCTGGGGCGTCATTGCCGCAATCTCGATCTCGTTCCTGATCGTTCGCCTGTCTCCACTGAGTGAAGTGACACCGGAAATCATCGCCCGTACACGGCCGAACCTCTTTGATCTGCTGGTCGCCATCTTCTCCGGCCTTGCTGGCGGCTATGCCACGATCAACCGGAAGGGTGAAACCATCGTCGGCGTGGCGATCGCAACGGCACTCATGCCGCCGCTCGCCGTCGTTGGCTACGGCTTGGCTGTTGGTTCAGCTGGCATTTCAGGCGGTGCATTCTTCCTTTTCATGACGAACCTATTGGCCATCGCCCTGTCAGTGACCGTTCTATCCCGCATCTTCAGCTTCGGCGCCAGCCATGGACGGCGCAGCACGCTCTGGCAAAGCGTCGCCATTGTGTTCGTGTTTGGTGCCCTGTCCATACCGCTCGGCTTATCACTTCGGGATATCGCCTATGAGACGCAGGCCGTCAGTACGGTGAAGTCCCGCATCCTGCTGCCTTTCGACGACGAGGAAGCGCGGATATCCGACGTTTCGGTCGCATTCCCTCGCAAGGAATCGATCCAGATCGATGCGACGGTCCTGACGAAAACCATCGTGCCGAACGCAGAAACAACCCTCGCGGCAGACCTTGCTGACCAACTCGGCCGGCCTGTGACTGTCAACTTGGGTCAAGTCCTCGTGGACGAGGACAAGGAACTTGAAGCAGAAGCCTTCCTGCGTCTTGCTGAATCAAGCCTTGCAGCGCCTCTGCGGACGGAAATGTCGCGTCTCGAACAATACGGGCAGCTACGCCAGTCGGAAGCTGAGCTGCGCGCAGCTATTCCGTTCCAGGTAACCGCAGCCGACATAGACGCGGCCTCCCGCCAGGCGACCCTGATCGCCGCGCCGCAACCGGGTCTAACCGTCACTTCCTACAGAACGCTGGAAACCGGGCTTTCCGGGAACTTCCCGGACTGGTCAATCAAGGTCATTCCTCCAACCAGCGAACTACCGCTTATCGGGTTCGACAATGGCAGCGATGTCGTGTCCCCCGCCAATGCAGGCCTGATCGATGACATTCTCTGGGTGCTGGACCGCTGGATCGTGAAGAGCGTGGAAGTCGTTGGATATGCCTCCACGTCCGGAGAAGTCCGCCGATTCGACAATCAATCCCTGGCGCTGCGCCGTGCACAGAACATTTCTACGATTCTGGAAGAACGAGGCCTTATCGCTTCGCCGACAGGAGAGTATCGCGCCTTCCGGCAGTCGACTGATGAAAAACTGAGAGGCTACCAGCGCTACCAAACGGTACTGATCCGCCCCACTGGCTAAACCGCGCTCAGCGCCAGTCTCCTTTCAGGGCCTGCCAGACCGAGAGGGCTGCCACGGCGGCCGTTTCCGCCCGCAGGATACGCGGACCAAGACTCACTGCCGCGGTATTGTCACGCGTACGCAACCAGCGGCGTTCCTCCGGACTGAAGCCGCCTTCCGGGCCGATCAGGATGGCGACCGGCACATCTCCAAGACCGGCGAGTACTTCGATAATGGGACCTGCACGACCCGTCTCGCCACCCCATGGTGCATCCGCATCGTCGCCCCGTTCATCGCAGAAGATCACCACCGTACCTTCCGCCAGAACATCAAGCGCATTTGCGAGCGGCTGCAGGTCTTCCACCTCGGGCAGGTCCAGCCGTTCGGTCTGCTCTGCCGCTTCAAGAACAATCTTCTGGAACCGGTCCAACCGAACCGTGCGGGTCTGGGTTCGTTCGGTCAGCACCGGCATGATGCGCGCAGCACCCAGTTCGGTCGCCTTCTCCACGATGAAATCCGTCTCGGCTTTCTTGACCGGCGCAAATAGCAGAATGGGTGCACTTGCCGGGGAGGCCGGTTGTGGCCGGATTAGAGTCATCGGCTCGATGCTGGCCCGCTTGCCCTTAACGTCTCCGATCCGGGATTCCCATTCGCCATCGCGTCCATTGAACACGCGCACGGGCGCGCCAGTGCCCAGTCGCAGGACACGGAGCAGGTAATTGGATTGCGCATCGTCCAGTGGGAAGGCAACGCCTTTGGCCAGATCCTGCATCATAAACAGTCGGGGTGTGGAACTCATGGGCGGGGTATAGGCTTATAAAGGGACAAGGTTAAGTCAGGAGCCCGCCATGCCAGAAAGACAAGTACAGTCAATCAACCCGGCAAATGGTGAGGTGATCGAAAGCTTCACGCCGTTGAATGCGGCACGTATCGACGCCGCGCTGGATAAAGCAGCCAACCGGTTCCGCAACTGGCGGACAGTGCCATTGGCAGAGCGCGCTGAACTGCTGAACCGCGCAGCCGAAGTCCTGGAGGCCAAGGCCTCCGAATATGCTCGCGACATTACCCTGGAAATGGGCAAGCCGATCTCACAGGCCGAAGCCGAAGTGAAAAAGTGCGCCGCCGCCTGCCGCCATTATGCCGAGCACGGCGCGGCCTATTTGCAGGATGAAACCATCAGCACGGAGGCTCATCGCGCCTTTGTCCGTCACCTGCCCATGGGGCCAGTGCTCGCTGTCATGCCGTGGAATTTTCCGTTCTGGCAGGTCTTCCGCTTCGCTGCTCCAGCCCTTATGGCGGGCAATGTCGGCCTCCTGAAGCACGCCTCAAACGTCTGGCGCTCCGCCCTGAATATTGAAGACGTCTTCCACCGGGCCGGTTTTCCGGAGGGGTGCTTTCAGACATTGTTGATCGGATCTTCTGAAGTCGAAGGCGTCATTCGCGACAACCGGGTCAAAGCCGTCACCCTGACCGGATCAGGCCCGGCCGGACGGAGCGTCGCCGCCATAGCAGGCGACAGCATCAAACCCAGCCTGTTGGAACTCGGCGGGTCGGACGCCTTCATCGTCATGCCTTCCGCCGACCTCGGCAAGGCGGTCAAAACGGCCGTCACGGCGCGCATCCAGAATTCGGGGCAGTCCTGCATCGCGGGGAAACGATTCTTTGTGCATGCCGACATCTATGATGATTTCGCCAAACGGTTCACCACTGCATTCGATGCCCTCAAAGTCGGGGATCCGATGAAAGCGGACACTGATGTCGGTCCGCTTGCCACTCTGGCGATCCGGGACGAACTCGCAGATCAGGTCGAACGCTCCCTGAAAGGCGGCGCTGAACGCCTGACAAAAGAGCGCACAGTGCCCGGAAATGGTGCCTGGATCGCGCCGCAAATCCTGGCGGATGCGCATTCTGGAACGCCTTCGACAGACGAGGAAATGTTCGGCCCGGTCGCCAATCTCTGGAAAGTGTCCAACCTCGACGATGCAATCACCCGTGCGAACCGCAGCGTGTTCGGCCTCGGTTCTGTTCTGTTTTCAAAAGAAGAATCGGAAATCGACCAAGCGGTGCGGGAGCTCGAAGCGGGCGCCACTTTCGTCAATTCCATGGTGGCGTCCGATCCGCGTCTCCCCTTCGGCGGGATCAAACAGTCCGGCTATGGCCGGGAACTGGCGGCTGACGGTCTTCGCGCCTTCATGAACCGCAAAACCGTCTCGGTGGCGTAAGCACTCCCCTGAGAGGTGCGTTGACCTGTCGGAATCGGGAATCCGCGCTATAAGCCGCTCCGATGACAGAGACACAACTCTCTCCTGCTGACAGCGCGCTGCCGGGCTGGCTTTCCAAGCTACCGGCGGGCCTGCGCCCTTACGCCATGCTGGCGCGCTGGGACCGGCCTGTGGGGATCTGGCTTCTCTATTTGCCCTGCCTGATTGGTCTCGCCTTTGAACGGATCAAGACCGGCCTCTACCTGACCGACTTTCTCTGGGCGATCCTGTTCCTGACCGGCGCGATCGCCATGCGTGGCGCCGGCTGCACCTGGAACGACATCACCGACCGTGATTTCGATGCCAAGGTGGAGCGAACGGCGCTGCGTCCGCTGCCGGCAGGCCTCGTCACCCTGCGCGAGGCGCACATCTTCCTGGGTATCCAGCTGGCCGTAGGCCTCCTTGTCTGGCTCTGCCTGCCAGGCGACGCCAAGATCGTCGCGCTGCTATCCATCCCGCTGGTCGGAGCCTACCCGTTCATGAAACGCGTTACTTGGTGGCCGCAGGCCTGGCTGGGCGCGACGTTCAATTGGGGCGCGCTGGTCGGTGTCGCCGTCGCCGGCTCGATCGGCTTTCCAGCGATCCTCCTTTATATCGGGCTGGCCTGCTGGACGGTAGCCTATGACACCATCTACGCCTTACAGGATCGCGAAGACGACGCCCTGATCGGTGTGAAGTCCACCGCGCGTCTCTTCGGCAAGCATGCAGCCCTCTACAGCTTCGGCTTTTTCATCATTGCTGCCGCGCTGATTGCTGCTGCCTCCGGCCTACAGGGCGCTGGTAGGATGGGTGCTGTGACATCGTTGGCCTTTCTCGGTCATGCCACAGCGCAAATTTCCCGGTTGAAGCGCAAAGGCGAAGGCGTCGCGCTGGCTGTATTCAAATCGAATGTGTGGACTGGCGCGCTGGTGACACTCGGCCTGACACTGGCGGCCATGACACCAGAACCCGCCCCCCGTACCATTTTCTCAGGGCCGGAAATCGTGCCTGCGGGCGAACCGGACAAAGTCTCCCTGCCCTTCGGCCTGGAGCTGAAGAAAGGCCCCCGCGAGCCCGGGCTGCCTGAGACATGGCTTGTCAGCGAAATACGCCGCACACTGGAACGTGATGGCTATGTCTTCCCTGCCCCCCCGGAAACGCCAGACGAGCCGTGACGCAGGCCGCACGATGGCATAAGGTGGCACCCATGCCTGTTGTCATTGAAATGGTTTCCGATCTCGTCTGTCCCTGGTGCTGGCTCGGCAAGCGCCGCATCGAAGCGGCCATTGCCATGGTGCCGGACGTGGATGTGCAGCTCCTGTTCCGCCCTTACGAACTTGACCCCACCATCCCTGCGGGCGGCGTCGATTATAAGGAATACATGCGCAAGGCCTTCAGCTCGCCTGAAGCGAAGGAACGGTCAGGCGCCATGCGCCAGGCACTGATCGACTACGGCGAAGCCGAAGATATCCCCTACCGGTTCGACGAGATCAGCTGGCGTCCGAACAGCCTGGATGCGCATCGCCTCGTCCACTGGGCGCAAGGCCAGCAAAAGGGAGCCGCCGCCAAGGAAGCGCTGTTCCGTGCGTTCTTCCATGATGGGCGTGATATTGGCGATCATGGCGTCCTTGTGGACATTGCCCGCCAGATCGACCTCGACCCGACGATTGTGGCTGATCTTCTGGCCACGGACGCCGACGTGGTGACCGTACGCGCCGAAGAGAAATTTTTCCGAGAAGTCGGCATCACCGGCGTTCCGACCTATATCGCGAACCGGCAATTTGCTGCTCAAGGCGCTGAGACACCTGAAAAGCTCGCCCGCTTTATTCGTCATGCAGCCGAACATCCCCCTGCAGAGACCGCATGAGTGACCTCGTCCAGATCGAGATTGATGGCCGGGTCGCCATCGTCCGCTTCGACACAGGAGCGCGTGCCAACGCCCTCAGCCAACAGCTGATGCAGGACCTGACCGAGGCCGCCCTGAAGTTCCACGACACACCGGAAATATCGACCGTCATCCTGACCGGCCGCGCCGACCAATTCTCCATGGGCGCAGACCTGAAAGATCCAGCCGGCACAACCGCAGCGAAGTCTTCCCTCCGGGAACGGAGAATTCTTTTACGCCGCGGCCCACGCATGTGTGAGGCATGGGAGAATATCGACGCCCTGACCATTTGCGCCGTGGAAGGCTGGTGCGTCGGAGGCGGCGTCGCGCTTGCCACATCATGCGATCTGCGTGTCGCCGCCGAGAACACCGTCTTCTACGTTCCGGAAGTGGAGCGTGGCATGAACATGAGCTGGGGCTCTATCCCCCGTTTCGTTGCATTGGTCGGCCCTGCGCGGGCAAAGCGGATTGCCGGCCTGTGTGAGAAGATTGACGCTGCAACGGCCCTCAATTGGGGGCTTGCCGATCATGTCGTCCCGGCCGGTACGGCGATGCACAAAGCCCGGGAAGTGGCTGCAGCCGCTGCGCGCCTGCCGCCCACGGCACTCAAAATGGTAAAACAGGATGTAAACGTGGCAGCCCACGCCCTGGCGAAGGCCACCGCGCACCGGGATCTTGAAGCTTTCGCCTTGCTCCAACGGTCCGACGATTTCCGGGAAGGCATCAAAGCCTTCCTCGAAGGTCGCGACCCGGAATTTACCGGCGACTAGTTGTGTGCCCCTGCTTGCGGCAGGAGCTCAACCTTGTTGCCCTGATCGACTGTCCAGACCGTTAGCGGGTATATCCAAGCAGTTCACGGAGCCCGGGCACGGCGTAATCCACCAGCTTCTTCTGAGCCTCTGGCAGCTCATCGGGAAAGCGGTCATGTTCGATGGTCAGATTTTCGCGGGCAGTGGCGCTCTGCTTCTTGTCGCTGCCGATCAGAATCCGCTGACGCCAATCATCAGGCATCGCGATGCCGCAAATATCCAACAGTTCACCAAAGAAGGTTTTCGCCTCATCTGAATCGAGGTTTTTCAGATTCCGGACGATATCTTCATAACGGTACACATGCACACCGGGCAGCCCCATCCATGCAGCCGCATTGAATGAGAAGACGTCACTCATAGGCGGCGCCTTCTGATGGATCCCGAAGATCATCATGTTCATCAACGATTCCGGTGAGAAGATGTCGTGCTTCAGATGTTCGAGATTTGCGTCGAAATTCTCCGAAACAAAGAAGCGGGCACGCGCAAGCACCCATGTGTATGGATCACGAACCAGCAGAACATGGCGTGCTGTGCGCGTCGCCATGACGGATTCGTCCGAGAACAGAAGATGCCCCCAACTCAACATCGGCTTGGCGGGATTGAAGACATTCGGCGCGTGATTCCGAAGATTCGGGATCTGAATGAACGTTTCATGATACTGCTGCTCCACCGGAACGAACATGCGCATGATATTGCGGATCAGGTGCGTGCCGGATTTCGGAACAGAATTCAGAAAGACAGGAGACTGCAGCGGCGCCTGGATAAATTCCCGGTTCCGGTCATTCAGATTGTCCTGCTTCATCGTGATCTGAGGCAATTTACTTCCTCCTTTATGGGTGGGTTATTCTAACCCTTTGCAAAAAGCAAAAAAAGCGGCGGAGCTGCCTCCGCCGCTTTTCATGATCAATTTGGTCTTACTAGAACTTCTTGGTGAAGTTCACGAAGGCGCGACGGCCCAGCCAGTCATACTGGGAGTAGAAGGCCGACGTACCAACCGTATTGTACTCGCCAAGCCCCAGCGTGGTGACTGCCGGCGGATGCTCGTCGAACAGGTTCGACACACCCACACGAACATCAATGTCGTAAGGCAGTTCGCGGCTGAGTGAGACGTTGTGATAGGTCGTCGCTTCAGTTTCCAGTTTGAAGAACACAGGGGTACCGAAATAGGTGCCCGTCGTGCCGCCATAGCTTTTCACGTTGGACGTTTCACCAACGAAGTCCATGCCCCAGAAGAAGGACCACGGGCCTTTGTCGAGAGTGAAGTTCAGCTCACCAACCCATTTCGGGTCGCCAGCTTCACCATTGGTGTCGATCGGAGCACTGTTCGGGAACAGCGAGATCTTGTCCTCGATCTGGAAAGAGTGCTGCGTGTTCACCGACAGCGTACCGAAGGAAAGCTCTTTCGAGTACTCAGCGGAGATATCAATACCCCGGTTCGTCTGTTCCGCGACATTGATGTAGTTGTTCGTGACATCAGTCACCAGGAAGTTGGAGTTCCGGGAGAACAGGTCACACAGAGGCTCGGTCGCAAAGTTGTCCGAGTTGTAGCACCCGAGCAGGATGTTGTTTGCGCCAAGTTGGGTGATCTGGTCCTCGATCGTGATCTCGAAATAGTCGACCGCGACGCGGAAGTCCACGAAATCAGGTGCCCAGACGAGACCAGCGGTGAAGGAGTCCGAAGTCTCGGCTTCCAGCGTACCGGCATTACCCGATGCGAAGACCGTGGCGCTGCTGCCCGAACCATTGTGGGTCGACGGAATTCCGTCAGCGGCACAGTTGTCAGCCAGACGCTGAGAAATGCTGCCGTCGGCCAGGTTGCCGCCCCAGTTGATACAAGGGTCGATCGTCCGCTGGCTTGCGAAGCTGGTCTGCTCTGCCAGGTACAGTTCGAACAGAGCCGGAGCACGGAACGAGGTACCATAGGTCGTACGCAGGCGCACCGACGGAACGATCTGCCAGCCGAGACCGGCCTTGTAGGTCGTATCGGAACCGTAGACGTCCACATCCGTGTAGCGGGCGGAAAGCGACAGTTCGACTGCTTCAGCCAGCGGCAGATCCTTCACGATCGGGATCGCGACTTCGCCGAACACAGCGGTCGTTTCCTTCGATCCCTTCGTAATGCCTGCAGAGCTGGAGCCCCAGGCATTGCCGATCTGGAAGGTTTCAGCCGGCGTATCATTGATACGCTCGTCGATGAAGCTCACACCGAAGCCGCCATTGACCGTACCGGCCGGCAGGGTGAACAGCGGACCATCGATATACGCTTCGAACTGGGTCTGTTCGTACACGGTATTACCCGTTTCACGGCCGAACAGGAACGCGCGGTCCACATCCGAGATGTTACCTGCCAGAAGGTCCGGGCTGTACCAGTCGACGTCAACACAAGGGATGCCGCGAACCGGGGTGACCGGATAAGCCGCACAATTGCCGCCATCGAACCACGCATAAGGCGAGATCGCATCGTCGTAGATCACGTCAGAGGTGTAGTCGCCGTCCGAACGCGAGAATTGCAGGAAGGTATCGTATTCCCAACCCGGCATGAAGCGGAGCTCACCACGTGCACCGGCAACGGCGCTCATGTAATCGACCGTCACGGAGTCGTCAGCATGGTCGGTAATCGCCGTCGGGCTAAGACCGATGAAGCTGAACTCACCTGCCGTTGCCGTGAAGCCGTTGGCCACCAGGCTCGGGCTATTCGTGTAGATATAGCCCAGATAGTTGTACATGTAGTCGTACTGCCAGAACTGGCGGTAGCCGTTCACCTGCGTTTCACGGCGGTTCAGCAGGAACTCGCCATAAAGGGTGTCGCTGTTCGTCAGCTCAAACTCGCCATTCGCATAGAACGTGGCGCGTTCGATTTCCGGAATCATCGACTGCTGGTCCTGGAACGGGTGATCGTAGTTCAGCAGGCCTTCAGACAGAAGTGCTGTCGGACCATAGAACGCATCAGGAGTCGCGCCGGGAAGCGCAAGCTCACCAAGGCCGACCGGGAACCAGTTGGCCGGAACGCCCAGGCCGAAATCGTTCGGTCCCCACGGCGCCAGGCCGTTAGCAGCCAGCGAACCGTCATAGTCATACTGCAGCAGCTGCGGACGCGACTGCCACGGACGACCTACAAAGCCACTGTCGAGATAGTTGTACAGCCAGACATGACCCCAGAGCAGGTCCTGACAGGCAAAATTGCCCGTGCGCGGGTCAATGACGTCGGCACGGCTGCCGTCGCGATTGAACACGTAGGGCTGGCCGCAGCTGAAATAGTCGCGGTCGCCTTGTGCCAGTTCTTCGTTTTTCGTGTAATCCACGGTTGCGAGGATGCGGCCACGGTCCCAGCTCTTGCCCCAGGCGCCGCTGACACGCAGCTGCTCACCGCCGCCCTCTTCCGGCGCGCTGTAGAAGAAGTCGATATCGGAGACATCATCGGTCTTGGTGATGATGTTCACAACACCGGCCACAGCGTCCGAACCGTAGATTGACGAAGCGCCGTCTTTCAGGATTTCGACGCGCTCCACAGCCGACAGCGGAATGGCGTTCAGGTCGAATGCGGACACGCCACCACGGGTACCAGCCGGACCAGCCCGACGGCCGTTGAGCAGCGTCAGCGTACGGTTCGCACCCAGACCGCGCAGCGAGATCGTCTCGGCGCCGATACCACCGCCCTGCACGAAGGCGGACGACGTTGCAGCCGTCACCTGCGGAGAACCTGCAGCAACCGTTGCAGTTTGCAGCAGGCGGCCAACGTCGGCGATACCTTCCAGCGCGGCCGTGTCAGCCGTGATCACGTCCAGCGGCGCGATGCTCGTGAATTCGTTTGCGAGGCGGGAGCCCGTCACGCGCACCTTTTCAAGGCGGGCCTCATCCTCAGCCGGCTCGTCCGCATCAGTCGTGCGAATGACTTCATCTTCGCCCGCCTGATCAGCGTCCTGGGCGTAAGCGCCAAACGCCATACCTGCGCAAAGCGCCGACAATGCTGCTGTACGCAACAGCAGATCACCAGATCCACGTTTTTTCATATTACTTGTTTCCTCAATTGAGCCACAACTTGGTCCAAACGCTGGTGTAGCCACTGGGCGCCCTACACGCCCACGAACGACAAACGCGATCTGCAATTGACGAACGAACCACACCCCCTAGGCGAACATTCTAGGTAAGCCCCAACATTAAAATCAATACATGTGGAACGTTTTTGCCCCTTTTTTTGCAGCGAGCGAAATTTATTTGGGAAGCGTGTCATTTTCCACACAAACTGCAACAAGCCGAAAATGAGGGTTCGCGGGGTATCCCTCATCGGTAGAATTGCTTCTATGCTGAAATCCAGCCCCGCCTCCGCTCGCAAGGTCAAAACGCCCATTGAGCGGAACTCGAATCCAAGCTTGCGAAAGGCTCAATGAACTCATGCCCGGCCGAATCATCTTTCGCCACACCACGAAACCGCTTGCCGCCATTATTGCGGGATTGACCGCACTGGCAGCGCCAGCCGCCTCGCAACCGGTCCCCATCGAGGACATCGCTCGCCTGCCGGCCATTTCCAGCGTCACTGTTTCCACCGACGGAGACACGATGTTCGCCCTCGTCGGCCCCGCGACAGGAGACGATCAGGATCGTTCCGTAATCGCTGCCTGGGACCTCAATGACCTGTCCAAGCCGCCGGTAACCGCCGCGCCAGACGGCAACGATTCCGAATTCATGTTTCTCCGCGCACTGAAAGACGGAAAGGTCCTTACCTATGTGCGTGAACCTTTCACAGGATCTCTTCGGGGATGTTCCGAAGGCAAGCTCATCGGCAGCACCCGGACCTGGGTCAGGAAAACCCTGATCACCGATACGTCATTCAAGAAATTCGATGAGCCTTTCCTGGAAAGTACAGGCGGCAAGGGAACCAGCAAATCCACCGAGACATGTCTTCGCCTGGAAGCGAGAGGCTCCGTCTACTCCCGCCTGCCTCTTGATCAGACCGATATCGTCATCTCCCGGCTGGACGCCAGGACTTTGGATAGCGCCCTCGTCCGCTACAATCTGAACACTGGGCGCAGCGAAATGCTTTTCCAGAACACCTCTACGCGGGAGGCAGGATACATTGACCCGTCCGACGGCGAAGTGATGTCTGCAGCCGGATCGGACAATACGGATGGCACCTACAAACTTCAGGTCTGGGTCAAACCGGAAAAAGGTGCCGAACTTGAGCGCCAGGAAGAGCTGGAAGTCGATCTCGTCAAACGCCAGGAACTGGACATTATCCACTGGGACGAAGAGAACGGCCGCTATTTTGTCCTGACCAACAAGTTCTCCGACAAGAAAGCGATCTATGGATACGATCCCGTCGCGCGGAAATATAGCGAAGCCCCCCTGTTTGCGAACCCGGACTTCGATGCCTCAGGCGTGGTCACATCCCAGGCTCCCAGCCGATTCGGGAGAATTCTTGGTTTCACTTACGATGCGGATGTCAGAAAGACGCTCTGGGTGGATCCTGAAGTCGGCGGTCTGATGCTCGGCATCGAGAAAAGCTTCGAGAACGAACATGTCTCGCCGATCTATATATCCGACGACTTCAACAAGGTGGTCTTCTCTACCGAAAGCTCGAGCCAGCCACCCCGTTATTTCATGCTGAAGGACAAGTCCCAGCTGCAACTCATCGGGTCCGAAAGGCCATGGATCGACACCGCCTCCATCGGCGACAGCAAGCTGACTTACTATGAAGCACGAGACGGCCGCACATTGCCGGCGATTTTGACCCCGAGGGCCGGTTGGCAGCCGGGTGACGCGCCCGGCAAGGCCGTGGTGCTGCCGCATGGAGGCCCATGGTCACGTGATTACGGTGGCTGGGATTCCAGCGGCTGGGTCCCTTTCCTGACATCGCGCGGCTTTTCGGTAATCCAGCCGCAATTCCGTGGCAGCACCGGCTGGGGGCTGGACCTCTGGCTCGCGGGCGACGCGCAGTTCGGATACAAGGCCCAGGACGATAATGAGGATGCTGCGGCCTGGCTGGCCGATGAAGGATATGCGGATCCGAACCAGGTCGTCATCTTCGGCTACTCATACGGAGGCTACGCCGCGATGGCTGCGACCACGCGGGCCGATTCTCCCTTCCAGTGCGCCATCGCTGGCGCTGGCTATGCGGAGTCCGCCAAGATCAACAACGGTCTGGACCGCAGCCGTTTCGGACGGATGGCATATGCAAACGCCCTGTCAGGCCGTGATGTGATCAAGGATGTGGAGAATGCCGAAATTCCGGTGCTGGTATTCCATGGCGACAGGGACGTCCGTGTGCCGAACGAATATGGCAAGGCCTTCTATGACGCCGTGAAAAAACACACCAGGGCAAAATATGTCAGCATCCCCGACATGCCGCACAGCCTGCCCTGGACGCCTGACCAGCAACGTGCCAGCCTCGGTGCCATCGAGTCCTTCCTGGCCAGCGAATGCGGATTGGACAGCAGCCGCTAAGCCGCAATCGTGGAATGCTCCAAACAGACAGGGCCGCCGAGTGATCGGCGGCCCTCGCTCTTTTACGGGCTAGCGTGCACCGGCCCCGCTCTGACGTTCAGCTAGTCGAGGCACTTCATGATCGTCGCATGCCAATGATCGGCATCCTCTCTGTCCGCGCCCAGGACAAATCCCGTGACGACCGATGCTGATGGAACGGACGGCATTTCGCGTCCATCGATTGCGCGGAAAATGACAACGCGCCCGGAATCGATATGCCTGCGCAATGCGCGTTCTGCGCCCCTGATATCCAGATCAGAATTCACATTCAGCGAACGGCTCGCGCGAAACCCGCCACGTTTTGCCGCCGCAGCGTGGAACGAGGCTTGTTGAGTAGATCCCTGCGGCCGGAAATTGGGATCGAAGACGACGAACCGTCCATCGGCGGACACGCCGATGTCCATTCCAGCCGGACCTCTGAATCCCATCGTCCTTGCATTTTCGCCGACAGTAAGAGCCACCTTCACGCCTTCCTTTGGGAAGGGGTGGTCGTCATCGATCACACTGCCGCTCTGACGCGCGGGAGAAGAGAAGAGTTGCTCAGCCGCTCCGAGATACCGCACGCCGGTCTCATCGATTGACAAGCTGATACACCAGCATCCAATCACGGGGACCGCTTCTTCCACGATGAGTTCGTCACTCACCCCGAGGGATTTGAAGAACTCCCAGGCGTCCTCCACGTCGGCCTGTGTCTCGCAATACCGCACCGCGTACCCCATGCCGGTTGGCATGTCGCCGCCCGCCTTGAGATAACAGGGGGTCGAAATAGTCGGTGCCGATTTTGTATTGATACTGATAATTGCCCGCTCGGCCAGATACTCGCTTGGCACAATCAGCGGAAGGTTCCGCTTGGAATTCAGTTTACGCCACAGGCGAGGTGCGACGAGGTTCGCAGTCTCCCGATAGCAGCCTTTCTGTGGAGGATAGGGCCATGCGAGCTTGTAACCATCGCGTATCAGGCTTTTCGCATGCCTGTATGCCTCTTCCGGCTCGCTAAAGGTGCGCATGTCTTCAGAGACATCAATGCCCGAGCGCGCGATCATTGCCAGGGAGTCTGGCGTCGCGCCAACCTTATGCCGGATGGTCGGCCGCCCGTTCATCAACCCCATCATGGTTGTTGAGACTGTATCGGCCGCACTTTCTGGCACGCCCAGAAACTTCAGCTGCGCAACATCCACGCGCGGCGCAAATGCAACACCAGGCGGCAGAAAGCCATGGCTTCCGGCCGTGGAGACAAGGGGAGATTCCAGAATTTTCATAGGTATGCCTCAATTCCTTCAGACAGCATCCGCACACGTGGCGACTCCGCCGGATCCGAATGGCCGAAAGAAGGTGTCTTGTTCGCATCGAGCAGGAATGCTTTTCCGTCATGCTCGACATAGTCGAACTTTCCGTAGTCAAATTTCATTTCATCGCGAAGCGCGCGCAGGTTCTCAGGAATGTCGGAGAAGAACTCGTGACGCTCGGTCGTGGCCACCTTCACCAGAGGGTCAGTTGCGAGATTGCGATAGGCGTATTCACGGTCGCCGAAGAAGATCCATCCGCGCACGCCATATAATCCATCTTCGGTGCGCTCCGGCAAAAACCTCTCGACAATCAGGCGTTCGTCTTTCCAGACCCAGCCAGGCACGTCGTCCTTGCCTTCCAGGACGGGATACAGACCGGGCGGCAACTGGCGAGCCAGTTTCCAGGAACGATGGGAAAGCCGGCTACGGACCTTGGTACAGAACGATGATATCAGGCCGGCGCGTTCCACCTCGCCGTCTTCCGGACAGCCAAAATGATTCAGGTCTGTTTTCACGATGACCGGTCCATTCCAGTCATCCGCCTCAGTGGTTTGAAGAACAGAAATATGCGTTTTGGATATGTCGAGGACGTTCCCGTTCAGGACAGCAACGCCTTCCGGCGCATTCGCAAGTTCGCTGGGATTCAGCCGCGTCTTGTCGTGATGCAGGATACAGACGTCCGCATGTTCCGAATAAATGTCGTTGCACTCGACCTGAAGGCCTTTTTCGCGCCACAGGCGCATCAACGCCGACAACATGTAATGCTCCGGCATCTGAGGCGTCAGGTTCGAGATGCTGATGAGGGTATCGCTGCGCATTCCGTGACCGCTTCCCAACCTTTCCTAGAAACAGGGACACAGGGATGCATGAATCGGACCGTGTCGGCCCTACCCGGAAGGGAAGCCCGAAATATTCAGCAAAAACAGGAGGCAAGCGGCGGACGCCGCCGCGAAAGCCGTGATTGTCCCACAAAACAAACGGGCCGCTGAACTCGTCAGCGGCCCGTTCTATCTACCGGAATTATCCGGCCTGAATGGAGTTCTGTTCCTAGTGGACCAGAGCAGCCTTCAGGCTCTCGAGATAGTCGTAATGTTCCTGCAGGGTCGCGCGGTTGGAATCGTCCTTGTCGAGCGACTGGATCTTCAGGTGAGTGGCTTCCATCTCGGCCTGAACGTCCTCTGCTTTGACATCATCGAGCATGCGGGCTTCTTCAGCAAGGATGGTGAGGCCGGCCGACGTGATGTCTGCAAAGCCGCCACGCACGAAGATGCGCATCTTGACCGTGTCGCCTTCCAGCACGCGCACCACGCCATTGCGCAGCGTCGTCATGAAGGGCGCATGATTCACCAGCACACCGAACTCGCCGTCCGAACCAGGCGCGATCACATGATCGACCTCTCCGGAGAAGAGCTCTTTCGCGGGCGAAACGAGCGAGAAGTGGAGTTTATCGGCCATCTATCCTGTCCGCTTACGCGTCTGCCATCATCTTGGCGGCCTTGGCTTTGGCGGCTTCGATGTCGCCAACCATGTAGAAGGCCTGTTCCGGCAGGTGGTCATAGTCGCCAGCGATCAGGCCTTTGAAGCCCTTGATCGTGTCTTCCAGTTTGACCTGCACGCCCGGCGAACCGGTGAAGACTTCCGCCACGTCAAACGGCTGCGACAGGAAGCGTTCCACTTTCCGGGCGCGGGCCACGACGAGTTTGTCTTCTTCCGACAGTTCGTCCATGCCGAGGATGGCGATGATGTCCTGCAGCTCTTTGTACTTCTGCAGGATCTCCTGCACGCCGCGAGCAACCGAGTAGTGCTCTTCGCCAACAACCAGGGGGTCGAGGATACGGCTGGTGGAGTCCAGCGGGTCCACGGCCGGGTAGATGCCTTTTTCCGAGATGGCGCGGTTAAGAACCGTCGTCGCATCAAGGTGGGCAAACGAGGTGGCAGGCGCCGGGTCGGTAAGGTCGTCAGCCGGAACGTACACAGCCTGGATCGAGGTGATCGAGCCTTTGTTCGTGGAGGTAATCCGTTCCTGCAGCTGGCCCATGTCGGTGGCCAGCGTCGGCTGATAGCCCACAGCGGACGGGATACGGCCGAGAAGTGCGGACACCTCGGCACCGGCCTGGGTGAAGCGGAAGATGTTGTCCACGAAGAACAGCACGTCCTTGCCTTCCTCATCGCGGAAGTATTCCGCCTGTGTCAGGCCGGTCAGGGCGACGCGGGCACGGGCGCCCGGAGGCTCGTTCATCTGACCGTAGACCAGAGCCACGCGGCTCTCGCCTTCCAAGTTGATAACCTTGGATTCGATCATCTCGTGGTAGAGGTCGTTACCTTCGCGGGTCCGCTCGCCGACACCGGCGAAGACCGAGTAGCCGCCGAACAGTTTTGCGATGTTGTTGATCAGTTCCTGGATGAGAACGGTCTTGCCCACGCCGGCACCGCCGAACAGGCCGATCTTACCGCCTTTTGCGTAGGGGCAGAGCAGGTCGACAACCTTGATACCGGTGACGAGCACTTCGGATTCGGTCGACTGATCGATGAATTCCGGGGCCGGAGCGTGGATCGGGCGATCCATGTCGGAACCGATCGGGCCACGTTCGTCGATCGGCTCGCCGATGACGTTCATGATGCGGCCGAGCGTTTTCGGACCAACCGGAACCGTGATGGCCTTGCCGGTGTCGGCCACCGGGCCGCCGCGGACGAGACCTTCGGTGGAGTCCATGGCGATGGTGCGCACTGTGTTCTCGCCGAGGTGCTGAGCAACTTCCAGCACCAGGCGCGTACCGTTGTTGTCGGTCTCAAGCGCGTTGAGGATAGCCGGCAGCTCGCCATCGAACTCAACGTCGACAACGGCGCCGATGACCTGGGAAATGCGGCCTTTGGCGTTTGCGGGAGTGCTCATGCGGGTCGTCTCCTTTGGAGCGGGTATTCTCTGGGTTCTTGTTCTCTAGAGCGCTTCCGCGCCCGAAATAATCTCGATGAGTTCTTTGGTGATCTGGGCCTGGCGTGCGCGGTTGTACTGCAGTTCCAGCGAGTCGATCATCTCGCCGGCATTGCGGGTCGCGTTATCCATGGCGGTCATCTGGCTGGCGTAGAAACCAGCAGAGCCTTCCAGCATGGCCGACAGGATCTGCGTGTTGATGTAGCGCGGCAGAAGCGCCTCAAGGATCGCATCTTCCGACGGCTCATAACGGTAGATCGCATTGCCCAGATCGATGGTCTCGGCATCGGCAGGGGCCGCGGCCGGGATCAGTTGCTGCGCGGTCGGAACCTGGCTCAGCACGTTCTTGAACTGCGAATAGATCAGTGTCGCGACATCGAACTCGCCATCCTCGAACCGGGCGGTGAGGTTCTTGCCGAGGGCAATTGCCGGCTCGGCAAAGTCGTCACTCTTCACGGAAGACATGTCGACGTGTCCGATGAACAGGTCTGCGAAGTCGCGCTTCAGCTGCTCCCGGCCCTTCTTGCCAACGGTCAGCACCTTTACCGTTTTGCCTTCGCTCTGCAGCGCGGAAATCGTCTGCTTTGCGAGTTTGGCGGTATAGGTGTTGAAGCCACCGGCGAGGCCGCGCTCTGCGGTCATGACGACAACCAGATGTGTCTGATCGCTGCCGGTTCCGGCGAGCAGTTTCGGTCCGCCAGCGCCGGCAGATGCCGACAGGTTGGCGAGAACCGCAGCCATGCGTTCGGCGTACGGGCGGGCAGCCGTCGCGGCGTCTTGCGCGCGCTTCAGCTTCGCCGCGGCCACCATTTGCATGGCCTTGGTGATCTTCTGCGTGGATTTCACGCTTGAGATCCGGTTTTTCAGGTCCTTCAGGCTGGGCATGTCAGGCCTTCCAGTTGGTGCTCAGTCGTCCGGGGCTCAGGCAAACTTCGAAGTGAAGTCGTCCAGAGCCTTCTTGATTTCAGCTTCAATCTCGTCGGTGAGGGCTTTCTCAGCGGCGATCTTGGCCAGCAGGTCTTTGTTCGCACCGCGAAGGTGAGCCAGAAGCTCTTTCTCGTAGCGCGTCACGTCTTTCAGTTCGACCTTGTCGAGGTAACCACGCGTACCGGCGTAGATCACGCAGACCTGCTCTTCCATCAGCAGCGGCGAGTACTGCGGCTGCTTCAGGAGTTCGGTCAGGCGCGCACCGCGGTTCAGCAGGCGCTGGGTCGCAGCGTCGAGGTCGGAACCGAATTTCGCGAAGGCGGCCATCTCGCGGTACTGGGCGAGTTCGCCCTTCATGGAGCCGGCTACCTTTTTCATCGCTTTCGTCTGGGCAGCAGAGCCCACGCGCGACACCGACAGACCAACGTTCACGGCCGGGCGGATACCCTGGTAGAACAGGTCCGTCTCGAGGAAGATCTGGCCGTCGGTGATCGAGATCACGTTCGTCGGGATGTAGGCCGACACGTCGTTGGCCTGGGTTTCGATGATCGGCAGGGCCGTCAGCGAGCCGCCACCATTGTCGTCGTTCAGCTTGGCAGCGCGCTCCAGAAGGCGCGAGTGCAGGTAGAACACGTCACCCGGATAGGCTTCGCGGCCCGGAGGACGGCGCAGCAGCAGGGACATCTGACGATACGCAACAGCCTGCTTGGAAAGGTCATCATAGATGATCAGGGCGTGCATGCCGTTGTCGCGGAACCACTCCCCCATGGCGCAGCCGGTAAATGGCGCAAGATATTGAAGCGGGGCCGGTTCGGAAGCCGTCGCAGCCACGACGATGGTGTAGTCAAGCGCACCGCGCTCTTCGAGCGTCTTGACCACCTGCGCCACAGTGGAGCGCTTCTGGCCAATTGCGACGTAGACGCAAAACAGCTTTTCGCTGTCGTCCTTGGCCGCCTCATTGGTCGCTTTCTGGTTCAGGATGGTGTCCACACAGATCGCGGTTTTCCCGGTCTGGCGGTCACCGATGACAAGTTCGCGTTGCCCGCGGCCGACCGGGATCATCCCGTCAATGGCCTTCAGGCCGGTCATCATCGGCTCGTCCACCGACTTACGTGGAATGATACCCGGCGCTTTCACGTCCACACGCTCACGCGCAGCGACGTTTTCCAGAGCACCCTTGCCATCAATCGGATTACCGAGCGCATCCACGACGCGGCCGAGCAATGCCTTGCCGACCGGAGCCGAAACGATTTCATCAAGGCGCTTGACGGTATCGCCTTCCTTGATTTCGCGGTCGTCACCGAAGATCACGACGCCGACATTGTCATTCTCGAGGTTCAGCGCCATGCCCTTGATGCCGCCGTCGAATTCGACCATTTCGCCGGCCTGGACGCTGTCCAGACCGTAGATGCGGGCGATACCGTCGCCCACTGACAGAACCTGACCGACATCCGAGACTTCGGCTTCAACGCCGAAATTCTCGATCTGCGACTTCAGGATGCCCGAAATTTCTGCTGCTGAGATATCCATCGAGCGACTAAGCTCCCTTCATGGCGGTGTTCATGCGTTCCAGTTTGGCGGCAAGGCTTGCGTCAACGAGTTGGGACCCGATGCGCAGCTGGATGCCGCCGATGAGCGAGGCGTCAACCTCGCTGGTAAGTTCCACCTCGCCGCCAACGGCCTTGGCGAGGATTGATTCGATGCGCTGGCGCTCGGCGCCGGTCATTTCCTTGGCGGTGCGCACAATGGCGCGCTTCACACCGCGCTGTTTCGCGTAAAGTTCGTCAAAAGCAATCGCGGCGCCCTGAATGTCGCCCGAACGGCCGTTCTGCGCCATGGTGCCGACGAATTTGCCAAACAGGCCGGAAAGGCCTGCCTTCGCTGTCACCTCGCCCAGCGCCTTCACCTTGTCTTCACGGGAGAAAGCCGGCGAATCCAGCAGAAGCGCCAGGTCTTCAGAGCCATTCACCATTTCGGCGAAGGCTTTGAAATCCTTATAGACATTGGCGAGTTCGCCTTTGTCCTGCGCGAGTTCGAAGAGCGCACTCGCATAACGGCGTGCAGCTTCGTTCGCATGTGTCATCTTTGATCCAGCCAAGGGTCTATCGTCCATGTTCAGGTGGGCGGTCTGGCCCGAAAACAGCAAACAGGGCTGCGTGCGAAATGCCCGCGCCCATGAAAACTGTGCGCCGCTTAGCATCAGTCATCTGACCTGACAACACAGGCATGGCGCCAATGTCTGCGGCGAAATGACAATTATGACAACATGCCCCTAAAGCCCCGCAGTCTTTGGCTTTCCGGGACCAACCGGCTTTGCCCTCCGGCATCCTGAGGAACACGCCGAAACGGTACCTTCTGCGGCTCGGCCGCTGAGGCCGTCCCCCTACCGATTCTCGGCCGGCTAGAGGAAGGAATAAGGGTCGATGTCCACCGACATACGCACGGGTGTCGGCAGCTTAATCTTCGCCAGCCACGCCGTCATATAGGCCGACAGGTCCACATTGCGGGGGGACTTCACCAGGAATCGCCGGCGGTGGCGTCCGCGCAGTACCGTAATCGGCGCCGGGGCCGGTCCGAACAGCTCAATTCCCTGCCCGTTCGGCGCAAGAGCCGCAACGTCCCGCGCGGCCTGGTCAACCATCTCCGCAGACGGCGCCGACAGAATGACTGCCGCGAGCCGTCCGAATGGCGGCAGGCCGAGCTCCGCCCGCACATCTCGCTCGATCTGCAGGAAGCCGTCCCGGTCGCCGTCGGCCAGCGCCAGCATGGCCGGATTGTCCGGTGCATAGGTCTGCACCAGCGCGCGGCCCGGCCGTTCGGCCCGGCCGGCCCGGCCGGCAACCTGGCTCAGCAGCTGGTAGGTCCGCTCACCTGCGCGCAGGTCCCCGCCCTTCATGCCGCTGTCGGCGTCCACAACACCCACAAGCGTGAGGTTCGGGAAGTTATGTCCCTTGGCCACGATCTGCGTGCCGATCAGGACATCGATCTCGCCTTGCTCCATCCGTTCGACGATGCCGCGCGTGGCCTCCCCGCCCTGCGCCGTATCGGACGAGAAGATCTCGATCCGCGCCTCCGGCATCAGTACGCGCACTTCCTCGGCCACACGTTCCACGCCAGGGCCGACGCCCATCAGCGAATCGACCGCCCCACAGTGCGGGCACATCTGCGGCTTCAGGATGGAATAGCCCGTGACGTGGCAGACGAGCCGATTGGTGTAGCGGTGCTCGGTCAGCCAGTTCTCGGTGCCCGGCGTCTTCAGCCGCTCCCCGCACGCCTTGCAGATGACCAGCGGCGCATAGCCCCGGCGGTTCAGGAACAGCAGCGTCTGCTCCCCTGCCTCCAGCGTCACGCGCATCTCGTGCACCAGCCGGGACGACAGCCACATGCCCTTGCCCGGCGGATCTGACCGCAGGTCCACCAGCTCCACGTCCGGCAGCCGCGCAGAGCCCGGCCTCGCCGACAGTTTCAGCCGCGTGTAGCGCCCCATCTCGGCATTTACGATCGTCTCCAGCGCCGGGGTCGCCGAGGCCAGCACCACGACCGCCTCCTCCAGCTTGCCCCGCATCACGGACATGTCGCGCGCATGATAGGTTACGCCGTCTTCCTGCTTGAAACTGCCATCATGCTCTTCATCCACGATAATCAGTTTCAGCTTCTGGAAAGGCAGGAACAGGGCCGAGCGGGCCCCGATCACGATCCGGGCGCGGCCGTGCGCCGTCTCGCGCCAGGTGCGCCGGCGTTCCTTGTCCGACAGGCCGGAATGCCAGGGCGCAGGCGGCGCGCCAAACCGCGCGGTGAAGCGCGACAGGATCGCCTGTGTCAGCGCGATCTCCGGCAGCAGGACCAGAACCTGCGCTTCCGGATCGGCCTTCAGCGCCTGGGCAATCGCCTCGAAATAGACCTCCGTCTTACCGGAGCCGGTGACGCCGTCGATCAGGAAAGTGTGGAACGTATTCTCGCGGACCGCCGCGCGCAGTTCTTCTGCCGCCTCCGCCTGCTCCGCTGTCAGGGTCGCGCCCGTCAGGTCCGGGTTCACAGGTGGGAACGGCGGGTCCGTCGGCACGTCGATCGCCTGCAGCGCGTCTGCTTCGGCGAGGCCCCGCACCACGCCGGACGATACACCTGCCGCCTCTGCGATCTGCGCCGCCGTCATGGGCGCGTCTGCCGCCTCCATGACATCCAGTACTTTCGCGCGCGCATCCGTCATGCGCGGCGGTGTCTTGCCGGTAGCCGTGAACACCGTCTCCGTCGGTGACGGCAGCAGGCCCGCCCGCGCCCTCAGCGCCATGGAGAGCAAATGCCCCGGATGGCTGACAGTGTAGCGTGCCGCGAAGGCCAGAAAGTCCCGCATCGCCCTGGTCATCGGCGGCGTTGGGTAGACCTCCGACACGACCTTCAACGTGCGCCCTTCAGCCGCCTCATCCCCCAGCATTTCGACGACAATGCCCAGTCGCTCATACTTGCCGAGCGGCGCGGCGACATAGCTCCCTTCCACCACGTCCAGATCGTCCGGCACCGCATAGTCAAACGGCTCCGGCAAGGGCATGGGAAAGAGAATCCGTGCGACGGGCATGGCCCAAGGCTTAGCCCCTCAGCCTGCCTCCGTCACGCCGCGCCTTCAGCGCTGCTGGGCGGCAGCATAAAGCGCGCCAAACTCCTCAGCGACCAGCCGCAACGGCGCTTCATCCCCGCTGACCCGGCACTGGATCAGCGCCCCCTCAAGCGCCGCGATTGTGAACCGGGCAAGGCGTTCGGCACGGGGCTGCGCGATCCCGGCAGATACGGCGGAGTCCGCCAGCACACTGGCCCAGTCTGCAAATGCCGCAGCCCCCGCCTCGCGGATCGCTTCATGCTCCGGCACGGTTTCCAGCAGGGTCGTCGTAATCGGACAGCCGTCCCGATAGTCCGAGGCGGCCATCCACCCGGCCAGCATGTCGAAATAGCGTTCAATCAGGTCGCCGGGCCCGGCCGTCTTCTCAGCCAGCTCTTTCAGCGTGCGCGTCACGGTCTTGCCGGCCAGGCGAACCGCCTCTGCCCCGATTTCGGCCTTGCCGCCCGGAAAGTAGTGATACAGCGACCCCTTGGGCGCGCCGCTCTCCGCCAGGATCTCGGCAAGCCCGGTCGCCGCGTATCCCTTCTGACGGAACAATCTCACCGACGTGGCCAGAAGCGTTTCCCGATGTTTCGCAGCAGCCGCCATCCCGCTCTCCAAAATTATATAGACTGGTCTACATGATTTCGATACACCTCGATCCGTTAACAGGCAATGAGGAGACGGCAGATGGCGGACAACATTCCGGAGGGGTTCGCCCCGCACTTCAGGAAGAGCGGCCTGACCGACCCGTGGGAGCCGCTCTATTCACGCAATACCGGCGAGGCGATCCGGATCGGCCTGCGCGCCGGCCAGGCCCACGCCAATTCGCGCGGCTTCGTCCATGGCGCACTGATCTCCGCCCTGGCTGACAATGCGATGGGGCTCAGCTGCGGCCTGTCTCTCATCGGCATTTCCGGGCTCGTCACGGTGGGCCTGTCATTGGACTTTCTGTCCACGGCCCGCCTCGGCCAGTGGCTGGAAATCCGCCCCACCGTCCTCAGAACGGGAAAGAATTTGTCCTTCTGCACGGCGACGATCCATGCGGACGAAACCCTCTGCGCCCGGGCCAACGCAACCTTCCGCGCGCTCCAGGCGGCATGATCCGTCAAAGTCCGGCATAGTCCGCTATCGTCATGACAGGTCATGCCTGCTCATGACCGGGTCATTTATCGTGCCCCGCCGGTCATGGCTGGACCGGTTCATCGCGGGGACATGCCCTTCAAACCAGCAAAGTCGGGTGAGCTCAGCAGAGCGATACCCACCACCCAATGCCGGGAAGCGTTACACAGCGCGCGGAAAACCGGCCACTCTATCCTCCCGGATAGCCTCCCATGCCAGTCTGCCTGCCATCACAGACCGCACCGATTTCTTCTCTCAGGCGTTCCACACGATTGCCCGCGCGATTGCCGAGGCGGGCGTGAATGTGGACCTGTTCAAGACGCCTGAGACGATTGCAAAATCCGTAAACCGGCGCGTGCGGGGCGGAGCTGAAGCGGCTGGCTGCGCTGCTCCGCCGTCTGATCTTTCTGGCGGCGCTGCAGATGGAACTGGCGCCGCTGACGCCGCGCATCGGCAGCAACTATCACGAACCCAAGAAGGAAGACGCGGAATACCGCTACGTCTTCACCATGGTGACCGCGCAATCAGGTCCATGCCCACATTTCCTGAAAGGGCCGGTGACCTTGCCCACGCGCGGGTCTGTCCCCGCCGCGCCGCTGATCGCGCTGTGGCAGGCCATGCTCGACACGCTGAAGCACCACAAGCGCCGGGCGCAGCGGCTCGCTCGCACGATCCGGCGCTGGCAGGCTACCGGCGAAGCAAGGCCGCACGTGCCGCCGATCC